>NZ_PDDL01000259.1:0-877 GCF_020833785.1 Kocuria sp. CCUG 69068 | reverse complement strand
CGCCCGCCACGAGCAGGCGCCGCCGGTCCAGGCCGCGGGCCTCACCCACGGCAGCCCGGCAGGTCCGCCGCCGGCGTGGCCCCGGAGGGCGACCCCGTCCCGCTCGCGTGGCCCCCGGCGTGCCCCTCGCCGTCGTCCGCGTGGTCGTCCTCGCCGGCGTCCTCGTCCTCGCCGTGGCCCGGGGCGTACTCCTCCTGGGCGCCCGCGTAGTCGCGGACGGCCGCCGTGACCGTCTGCTGGGTCCCGTCCTCGAAGCGCAGGACGAGCTCGAGGTCGTCCCCGGCACGGAGCCCGCAGCGCAGGTCCAGGAGCATGAGGTGGTCCGCCCCGGGCTCGAGGGCGTAGGACTCCCCCGGCGCGATGCCGACCGGGTCCTGCATCCGCTGCATGACCGTGCTGCCGGTCTCGGGGTCGAGCACGGTCTCGTGCAGCTCGACCGCCCCGGCGACGCCCTCGGCGGACGCGCCGGTGAGCACGACCGGGGCGTCGCCCTCGTTGACGAGGGTGCCGAACACCCCGGTCATCCCCCCGGCGGGGCCCGCCTTCGCCCAGGGCTGCTCCACGGTGAGCGGTTCGTGCGCGGCGGCGCCCCCGGCGTCGTGCGGGGAGGGGGCGCCGGAGGCGGAGGTGGACGCGGCGGACGGTGCCGGCTCCTGGGCGGAGGACGCGCAGCCCGTGAGCGCGAGGGCGCCGAGGGCGAGGACGGTGCCGGTGCGCAGCAGCGCGGCGGGCAGTGAGGTGGGCAGGGAGGTGGGCAGGGAGGTGGGCAGGGAAGTGGGCATGGGTGCTCCTGGGAGTCGATGACGAGGATGCGCGGGGCGGGCACGCGCGGGAGGGTGCACGGCGGCAGCCCCCGGGGGCGCGGCGGCGCCCGGCG
>NZ_PDDL01000258.1:0-891 GCF_020833785.1 Kocuria sp. CCUG 69068 | reverse complement strand
GCCGACCAGGCCGCGCCCCACGCGGCGAGGGCGAGCCCCAGCGCCACCGGGCGCCGGTCCCCGTCCGCCTCGCGGTGCGCCCGCCAGGCGAGCACCAGGCCGAGCACCGCGACCGTGACGCCCAGGTCCTCCTTGACGAACGCGACGGGGGCGGCCCACAGCGCGGCCGCAGTCCACCGCCGCTCCACCAGGCAGCCGAGGGCGAGGACCAGCAGCGGCAGGGCGAAGGCCACCTCGTGGAACTGCACCGCGACGGCGGCCTGCAGCCCGAAGCTGATCCCGTAGGCGAGCCCCAGGGCCGCGCCCGGGCCCGGGCCCAGCGCCCGGACCGCGAAGCCCGTCAGTGCCCCCGCGGAGACGGCCACGAGGACGTCCTGGACCACGAGGAGGGTCAGCGCGGACGGGAACAGCGCGTAGACCGGCCCCAGCAGCACCAGGATCGGGTGGAAGTGGTCGCCCAGCAGGTTCGCGCCGTGGCCCTTGATGTGCACGACCGGGCCGTCCCCGGCGGCGTAGGACTTGGCGAGCTGGGTGAAGATCCCCAGGTCCCAGGACGGGACCTCCCAGCGGTGCCACTGGAGCAGGGACCACCACACGTACAGGACGAGCACGAGGAGCCCCACGCCCAGCGGCACCAGCCGCGCCCGCCCGGTCAGCGGCGCGGGACGGGCCGGCGGGGCGGCGCGGCGGAGCGCGGTGGCGGGCATGGCCTCCTCGGTGGCGGGGGGGGCGCCGTCGGACAGTACTGCCATCATGGTCTCATGGCCGTCACCGCTCCCCCGCCCGCCCGCCGGCTCCCGGTGGCCCCGGACGCCGAGCTCGTGTGGGACCCCGAGGGCGCGCTGCACCTGGGCCAGACGCTCGGCGTGCTGGGCCGCGGCAGCGCCGATC
>NZ_PDDL01000257.1:0-899 GCF_020833785.1 Kocuria sp. CCUG 69068 | reverse complement strand
GGCGGGTGCGTTTGGTCTTGATGCTCAGCTCGGCGCAGGCCTGGGCCCAGGCATGGGAGCGGTAGCAGGACCCGTTGTCCGAGAGCACCCGCTCCACGGTGACGCCCTGGTCGGCGAACCACGCCCTGGCTCGGCGCAGCACCCCGATCGCGGTGGCAGCCTTCTCATCGGTGCAGATCTCCGCGTACGCCATCCGGGAGTGGTCATCGATCACGGTATGCACGAAGGCGGTCCCGATCAGGGGGCCACGTACTGGGCCTTTGCGGCGTTGAGTATCGGTGGTGGCGCGGTTGCGGTCGCCTTGCTGCTTACCGAGGTAGCGCCAGCCACCTCCGTCGGGGATGTTGCCGAACTTGGTGACGTCGACGTGGATCAGTGATCCGGGATGGTCGTGTTCGTAGCGGCGCAGAGGTTCGCCGGTGACCCGGTCGATGCGGGAGAGCCGGTTGATCCGGCAGCGCACCAGCACCGCATGCACGGTCGAGGCCGGCATTCCGAGTCGGCCGGCGATCTGCACTGGGCCCAGCCGGTGTCGCCACCGCAGGGCCACGATCCTCCGGACCACCCCGGGGGCGGTCTTGGTCGGGCTGGTGCGCGGGCGAGAGCTGCGATCAGCCATCCCGGCTTGGCCTTCGGCCCGGTAGCGGTCGGCCCATTTCTTGGCCGTGCGGGCAGAGACCATGAACATCTTGGCCGCCGCGGCGTAGGTCCACTGGTCCTCGACGATCAGCCGGGCCAGGCGTAGGCGTGTACGAGGGGTCAGGACGGCGTTAACGTGGGACATGAAGGCCTCCGGTGGGTGAAGCGGTGAACTAGACAGCTCCACTTCACTACCGGAGGCCTTCCCGTGTCAGCCCGACTCACCGCCTTGCGGCGGGACAACCTCCCTGGACATCACA
>NZ_PDDL01000256.1:0-902 GCF_020833785.1 Kocuria sp. CCUG 69068 | reverse complement strand
GCGGCCACGGCGGCGCGGGACTCGGGGCGGACCTTGTCCTCCAGGGCCAGGGCGCCGATGACCGCTCCGTCCCGGAGGACGTGGAGCACCCCGGCGCCGCGCGCCACCCACTCACGGGTGGTCCCGGTGATCGTCGCGGGCGTGGACAGGCCGAGCTCGCGCAGCATGTTGGGTCCGCCGACCGTGATCTCGGCGCCGTCGACCGTGGCGCGGACGCCGCGGCCGGTGGCCGACCGGAGGTCGGTGCCGCGCAGGCCCAGCCGCTGCGCCTCGGGGTCCTGGGCGGCCGCCGTGACGATGGCGCGGGCCACGGGGTGCTCGCTGTCGGCCTCGGCCGCCGCCGCGAGCGCCAGGAGCTCTCCCTTCGAGGTGCCGGGGACCGGGACCGCGCCGGTGACCGCGTGCGCGCCCTCGGTGAGGGTGCCGGTCTTGTCGAAGAGCACCACGTCGATGGTGCGCATCCGCTCCAGGGCCAGCCGGTCCTTGATCAGCACCCCGGCCTTCGCCGCGCGCTCGGTGGAGATCGCGATGACCAGCGGGATCGCCAGGCCCAGGGCGTGGGGGCAGGCGATGACCAGCACGGTCACGGTCCGGATCACCGCGTCGTCCGGACTGCCCAGCAGCGTCCAGGCGACGGCGGTGAGGATGCTGGCGGCCAGGGCGAACCAGAACAGCAGCGCGGCGGCGCGGTCGGCCAGGGCCTGGGCCCGGGAGGAGGACTCCTGGGCGGCCGCGACCATCCGCTGGATCCCGGCCAGGGCGGTGTCGGCGCCGACGGCCTCCACCCGCACGCGCACGGTGGTGTCGGTGGCCACGGTCCCGGCGACCACCGTGTCGCCGGGTGCCCGGCTGACGGCCTTGGACTCGCCGGTGATCATGGACTCGTCGAACTCGGCCGTCCC
>NZ_PDDL01000255.1:0-919 GCF_020833785.1 Kocuria sp. CCUG 69068 | reverse complement strand
TGAGCGCATGAGTGGAAACAGCAACCCCCGGACGGTCCGGAAGGCCGTCATTCCTGCCGCCGGGCTCGGCACCCGGTTCCTCCCCGCGACGAAGGCCATGCCCAAGGAGATGCTGCCGGTCGTGGACCGGCCGGCCATCCAGTACGTGGTCCAGGAGGCGGTCGACGCCGGTCTCCAGGACGTCCTGATGATCACCGGGCGCTCGAAGCGGGCGCTGGAGGACCACTTCGACCGGGTACCGGCCCTGGAGCACCAGCTCGAGGAGTCGGGCAAGACCGATCTGCTGCGGGCGGTGGAGCACGCCTCCGAGCTCGGCGAGATCCACTACCTGCGCCAGGCGGACCCCAAGGGACTGGGGCACGCGGTGCTGCGGGCGAAGATCCACATCGGTGACGAGCCCTTCGCGGTGCTGCTGGGCGACGACCTGATCGACGCCCGGGACGAGCTGCTCACCGAGATGATCGCCGTGCAGGAGCGCACCGGCGGCTCCGTGGTCGCGCTGATGGAGGTCCCGGCCGAGCAGATCAGCGCCTACGGCTGCGCGGACGTCACCGCGGTGGAGGGGGAGGACTACGTGCGGATCAACGGGCTGGTGGAGAAGCCGGCCCCGGAGGACGCTCCGTCCAACCTGGCCGTGATCGGGCGCTACGTGCTGGTGCCGGAGGTGTTCGAGGTGCTGGAGAACACCGCCCCCGGGCGCGGCAACGAGATCCAGCTCACCGACGCGCTGCAGACCCTCGCCCAGCGCGAGGGCGAGGGCGGCGGGGTGTACGGGGTGGTCTTCAAGGGCCGTCGCTACGACACCGGCGACAAGCTCAGCTACCTCAAGGCCAACATCATCCTGGCCTCGGAGCGCGAGGACCTCGGGCCCGAGCTGTGCGAGTGGCTCAGGGAGTACACCCGGACCCTGCCGGTCGGC
>NZ_PDDL01000254.1:0-936 GCF_020833785.1 Kocuria sp. CCUG 69068 | reverse complement strand
GGGGCGGCGGCCGCCGTCCGCCGCGGCCGGCCCCCTCGGCGGTGGGAGACTGGGACGATGAGCCCCGTCCCCTTCGACCTCGCCCGGATCGGCGCCGGCCTGCCGGTCGCCGGGGTGCTCGGCGAGCTCCGCGCGGCCCTCGCCGGCGGCGTCGCCGTGGTGCAGGCCCCGCCCGGCACCGGCAAGACCACCCTGGTGCCCCCGCTGGTCGCCGACCTGCTGCACGAGCGCGCCACGGGTCCCGGGCCCGGCCGGGTGGTCGTCACCCAGCCCCGCCGGGTCGCCGCCCGCACGGCGGCCCGGCGGCTGGCGCACCTGGCCGGGACCCGGGTGGGCGCGCTCGTGGGCCACACGGTGCGCGGCGACCGGCGCACCGGGGCCGGCACCCTCGTCGAGTTCGTCACGCCCGGCGTGCTCCTGCGCCACCTGCTGCAGGACCCCGGGCTGCCCGGGGTGGGCGCCGTGGTCCTCGACGAGGTCCACGAGCGCGGTCTCGAGTCCGACCTGCTCGTCGGCATGCTGGCCGAGGTCCGGCAGCTGCGCGAGGACCTGGTGCTCGTCGCGATGTCCGCGACCCTCGACGCCCCGCGCTTCGCCGGGCTGCTGGGCGAGGGCGTCCCGGCCCCCGTGGTCGACTGCCCGGCCGCCCTCCACCCGCTCACGGTCCGGTGGGGCCCGGCCCCCGGGCGGCGCACCGACGAGCGCGGGGTCACCCGCCCGTTCCTCGACCACGTCGCCCGGACCGCGGCCGACGCCCACGCGCGGGCCCTGGCCCGGGACGGCGCCACGGACGCGCTCGTGTTCGTCCCCGGGGCGTGGGAGGTCGACCAGGTCGCCCGGCGGCTGCGGGAGACCTGCCGCGGGACCGAGGTGCTCGAGCTGCACGGCCGGGTCGGGGCCGCCGAGCAGGACCGGGCGACCTCCGGACGCCGGCCC
>NZ_PDDL01000253.1:0-959 GCF_020833785.1 Kocuria sp. CCUG 69068 | reverse complement strand
CGTGACCCGCGCGGTGGCCGAGGCCCTGGGCATCCCGTGGGTGTACGAGGTGCGCGAGCTGCCGGCCGACCGGTGGGCGGCCTCCCGTCCCGCCGAGGCCGTCACGAGCGAGCGCCACCGGCTCGACTGCGCCCGGGAGGCCGAGGTCCTGGCCGCCGCGGCCGACGTGGTGACCACGAGCCGTGCGATGGGCGAGCGGGTGCGGGCGCTGACGCGGGCCCTGCCGGCCGGCCCGGTCCCGGTCCGCGTGGCGCCCCCCGCCGTGGACGGCCCCTACCTGGCGGATCCCCGTCCCCTGCGGGAGGCGCGCCGGGTGCTCGGGCTGCCGGAGACGGCCCGGGTGGTGGGCGCGGTCGCGGACCTGGTGGAGCACGAGGGCCTCGACGACCTCCTGCGCGCCGCGGCCCTCGTGCGCGCCGACGTGCCGGAGCTGCTCGTGGTGGTCGTGGGCGCGGGCCCGGCGCGGCGGGAGCTCGAGCGCCTGGCCGCGGAGCTCGGCCTGGGCGACCGGGTCCGCTTCACGGGGCGGGTCCCGGACGAGCAGGTCGTGCAGTACCACCAGGCGTTCGACGTGTTCGTGGTCGCCCGCAAGGACCGCCCGGTCACCCGGGCCGCGGCCCCGACCGAGTCCGTCGAGGCCCTGGCCACCGGGACCCCCGTGGTCGCCTCGCGGCTGCCGGTGCTCGCCGAGACCGTGGCCGACGGCATCACCGGGATGCTCACCCCGCCGGAGGAGCCCGAGACCCTCGCCACGGTCCTGCGGATGATGCTCGAGTGCCCCGCCGTGCGCCGCTGCCTCGGCGGCGAGGGCCGGCGCCGGGTCGTGCCGGGAGGGACGTGGCACGGCGTGGCCGCGGCGGCCGCGGAGGCCTACGACCACGTCACCGGGCGCGCCGGGACCGAGGAGGCCTCGGCCTGAGCGCGGTGCGCTCTCAGAGCAGGCCGAGGCGAGCGAGGCG
>NZ_PDDL01000252.1:0-977 GCF_020833785.1 Kocuria sp. CCUG 69068 | reverse complement strand
CCGGCGAGGGCGGAGCGCAGCACGTCCCCGACCTGCTGGGGCGCGGAGCCGGCAGGGGGCCCCGGCGCCCCGTCGTCGCCCGGACCGGCGCCGTCCGCGGGGGCGCCGTCCCGGGGCCCGTCGTGCGGGTCCGCGTGCTCCACGCGGAACGCGTAGATCTCGTTGAGCCGCGCGGTGAGCTTCTCGGCGAGGCCGCGGGAGTTGGCGAACACGATGGTCGACCGGTTCTCGAGCACCAGGTCCACGACCCGCTCCTCGACGTGCGGCCAGATCGACGCCGTGGTCGTGGGGGCGAGGGCGTCGAGGTCGTCGTCCCCGAAGGCCGAGCCGGCCAGGGACGGCGAGACGCTCGGCCCGCCCAGCACGGTCATGTCCGGGATGGGCACCGAGACGGTGAGGTCCCACGTCTTCTCCGTGCGCGGCGCGACGACGGTGACCGGCTCCCGGCCGCCCAGGAACCGGGCGACCGTCTCGATCGGCTCGACGGTCGCGGACAGCCCGATGCGCTGCACCGGCTGCTCCAGCAGGGCGTCCAGCCGTTCGAGCGTGAGCGCCAGGTGCGCGCCCCGCTTGGTGCCGGCCACGGCGTGCACCTCGTCCACGATGACCGTCTGCACGTCCGTGAGGGTCTCCCGCGCCTTGGAGGTCAGCATCAGGTACAGCGACTCGGGGGTGGTGATGAGGATGTCCGGGGGGTTCGTGAGCAGGGCCCGGCGGATCGCCTGCGGTGTGTCCCCGGAGCGGACGCCCACGCTGATCTCCGGCGGCTCGATCCCGGCGTGCCGGGCCGTCTGCGAGATGCCGATCAGGGGGGCCCGCAGGTTGCGCTCCACGTCCACGCCCAGGGCCTTGAGCGGGGAGATGTAGAGGACGCGGGTCCCGCGCCGCTCGCCCGCGGTGCTCGCGGAGCGGGCCTTGGCCCGCAGGGTCCCGCCGGGGGCCGGGGCGCCGCCCGCAGGGCCGGGGGCGGGCCCGGC
>NZ_PDDL01000251.1:0-990 GCF_020833785.1 Kocuria sp. CCUG 69068 | reverse complement strand
GCCGCAGGAGGCCCCGCTCCCGTCGTCGGTGCGGGGCGCGGTGGACCTGGGCGCCGTGCCCGCCGCCGGGCCGGGCGGGCAGCCCGCGGGGGAGGGCCGGCCGGGCGGGTACCGCCGGGAGGTGACGGCGGCGGACTTCCAGGAGGTCGCCGAGCTCTCCACCCGGGTCCCCGTGGTCTTCGCCCTCTGGGCCCGCTTCAGCGAGCAGTCCGTGGCGTTCACCGACACCCTGGAGCAGGTCGTGGACCGCTACCGGGGACGGCTCCTGCTGGCCTCCGTGGACGCCGAGGCGGTCCCCGAGATCGCGCAGATGTTCCAGGCGCAGTCCGTGCCCACCGTGGTGGCGCTGCTCGGCGGGCGGCCCGTCCCGCTGTTCAACTCCACGGTCCCGGCCGAGCAGGTGACCCAGCTGCTGGACGAGCTGCTCGCGCTCGCCGAGCAGAACGGGATCACGGGCACCGTGGAGCCCGTCCGCCCCGACGACGAGCCGGAGCCCCTGCCCCCGCTGCACCAGGAGGCCGTGGACGCCCTCGAGGCCGGTGACGTCGACGCCGCCGAGGCCGCCTACCGGAAGGCGATCGCCGAGAACCCCGGGGACCGGGAGGCGAAGCTCGCCCTCGCCCAGGTGCACCTGCTCCAGCGGGTGCTGCCGCTGGACGCCGCGACGGTCCGCGCCGAGGCCGCCGCCGCCCCGGAGGACGTGGCGGCGCAGCTGGCCGTCGCCGACCTCGACGTCTCGGGCGGCCACGTGGAGGACGCCTTCCGCCGGCTGCTGGACCTGGTGCGGCGCACCGCCGGGGAGGAGCGGGACGCCGTCCGGCTGCGCCTGCTCGAGCTCTTCGACGTGGTGGGCGCCGAGGACCCGCGCACGGTGACCGCCCGGGGCGCCCTGATGCGCGCCCTGTTCTGAGCCCCCGCCCCTGACGCCCCCCCTGACCGCCCCGCCCGCACGGCCACCGTCCGCCGGCGCGCGGGGCGCGTCCTCCGCCG
>NZ_PDDL01000250.1:0-1022 GCF_020833785.1 Kocuria sp. CCUG 69068 | reverse complement strand
CCGGCCCGCCGGGGGGAGGGCCACGGAGGCGCTCCCGCGGCCGGCGCGGACCGGGCGGCGCCGCGGCGGCCGAGCCGTGACCGGCGTGTTCGTGGTCCTCGTGGGGATGACTGCGCTGCTGAGCGGATATCTGCTGCTCGATCCCCTGGGCTCCGCGGAGCGGGTGCCCGGTCCCGGGAGCTCGCCCACGGTCACGCGCAGCGCCGACACGACCCCGAGCCCGGCGCCGGAGGAGAGCCCCGTGGTGCTGGAACGGGTCTGCGAGGACGTGGGCGGCGGGGAGGAGCGGTGCTACTTCCGGGTGCCCTGAGGGCCCGTGTTGGGCACTGGCGCGGCCGTGGGGGAAAATGGCCCCCATGACGTATTCAGGTGAGCGCGGCCAGCGGCTGGTCGAGGACATCAACAAGGCCGGCTTCTACCCGCAGCTGGTGATCGACGTGGTCCAGGACTCCCTGGACGGCCGGTCCCCGGTCTCCCACCTCGTGCAGCTGGAGACCCACATCGACCGGACGGAGGTGCACCGCCACACCACCGTGCTGGTGCTCGCCGAGGACGTGCTGCACGTGACGCACGTGGACGACGAGGAGTTCGACGAGGGCGGCCGGGACGTGGTGGCACGGGTCTCCACGGAGACGGTCGGCATCTCGCAGATCCGCTCGGTCACGCTGAGCTACTCGTACTACCAGCCGGCCAACTACCGGCCGGACAGCCCGATCTCCGAGGTGACGCTCGCCATCGCGTGGACGGGCACCCTGCACGTGGACCTGGCGCCCGCACTGTGCGAGGACCCCCAGTGCCAGGCCGACCACGGCTACACCGGCACGGCCGCCCGGGAGGACATCGTGCTGCGGATCAGCGCGGAGGCCGACGGCCCGACCGCCGTGGAGGGCGCGCGGGAGTTCGCGCGCACACTGCGCCGGGCCAACCTCTCCCCGCTGACCGACGGCGCGCAGATCGCCCAGCCGGCCCACGGGCGCACGCCGGCTCCGCGGCGGGCGGCCGCCGCCACACCGCGCACCCGG
>NZ_PDDL01000025.1:0-41865 GCF_020833785.1 Kocuria sp. CCUG 69068 | reverse complement strand
GCGTACGCGCGGGCGGCCCCGCGCAGGGCCCGCTCGGCGTCGAGCCCGCGGGCGGAGGCGGAGCGCACGAGCGCGAACAGCGCCTCGCCCAGCTCCTCCTCGGTGCGCGGGCCGCCGGGCTCCTCCGCGGCGGGGACCGCGGGCTCGAGGTCGTGCTTGCGGGCCCGCGCGAGGGTCTTCTCCGCGAGGGCCAGGGCCGGCAGGTGCGGCGGGATGCCGTCGAAGGGCCCGGTCCGCTCGGGCTTCTCGGCCCGCTTGAGGTCCTCCCAGCGGGAGTGCAGCTGCTCGAGGGTCTGCTCCCCCGCGACGTCCCCGGTGGCGCCGGCGCCGAAGACGTGGGGGTGGCGGCGGACCAGCTTGGCGGTGATGGCCTCGAGCACGTCGGCCACGTCGAAGCCGCCCTCGGCGCGCGGGCGCTCCTGGGCGACCCGGGAGTGGAAGACCACCTGCAGCAGGACGTCCCCGAGCTCCTCGACGAGCAGCCCGGCGTGGGCCGCCGGCCCGCCCTCGGCCTCCACGGCCTCGACGACCTCGTAGGCCTCCTCCACGAGGTAGCGCACGAGGGACTCGTGGGTCTGCTGCCCGTCCCACGCGCACCCGCCCGGGGAGCGCAGCCGGTCCATGACCGCCACGAGCTCCGCGAAGCGCTGCCCGGTCCGCTCCGGGACGCCGAGCCCCGCCGCGACGTCGTCGGTGCCGTGCCCCTGGCTCATGCGTGCATCCCCTCGAAGCCGTCGGTGATCATCCCGTCCAGGGCGGTGCGGTCCTCGAGCGGGAGGAAGGCGGCGGCCGCGGCGTTGCGCTGCAGCCGCTCCAGGTCCTCGAGCCCGTAGCCGAAGTGCTTCACGAGCAGGGCCAGCTCGTCCGTGACCGTGGTCCCGCTCATCAGCCGGTTGTCCGGGGAGATGGTCACCGTGAAGCCGGTCCGGTAGAGCATGTCCACCGGGTGCCGCTCGGGACCGCCGCCGAACGCCGCCACGGCCCCGGTCTGGAGATTGGACGTGGGGCACACCTCGAGGGCGATGCCCCGGTCCCGGACCCACTCGGCCGTGCGGCCGAGGTCGACGACGGCGACGTCCTCCAGGTAGTCGATGTCGATGTCCTCCGCGATGCGCACCCCGTGGCCCAGGCGCAGGGCGCGGCCCGTGGCCAGCGCGTCCCGGATCGACTCGATGCCGGCGGCCTCCCCGGCGTGGAGGGTGACGGGCACCAGCTCGTCCGCGAGCAGCTCGAGGGCGGCCCGGTGGCGGGCGGGCGGGTAGCCGTCCTCGGGTCCCGCGAGGTCGAAGGCCACCACGCCGCGGTCCCGGTTGTCCACCACGAGGCGGGCGACCTCGAGGGAGCGCTCGGCGTGGCGCATGGCGCAGAGGATCTGGGTGACGGACACGATGTGGCCCGCGTCCTCCGCGGCCAGCACTCCCTCCGAGAGCCCGAGCCGGACGGCCTCGACGGCCTCCGCCATCGACAGGCCGCCGGCGGTGTGCTGCTCCGGGGCCCAGCGCACCTCGGCGTGGACCACCCCGTCCGCCACGAGGTCCTCGACGTACTCCCGGGCGCAGCGCACGAGCGCCTCGGGGGTCTGCATCACGGCGACCGTGTGCTCGAAGGTCGCCAGGTAGCGCAGCAGCGAGCCGGAGTCGGCGCTCTCCCGCACCCACCGGCCCAGCGCCTCGGGCTCCTCGGCCGGCAGCCGGTGCCCGGCGGCGGCGGCCAGCTCGACCACCGTGGCCGGGCGCAGGGCGCCGTCGAGGTGGTCGTGCAGGCACACCTTGGGCAGGTCGCGCAGGACCCGGTCCGGCACGCGGCCCGGGTGCTGTTCGGCGGAGGTCAGCATCACGGTCGGGACGGCCCCTGTCTCGGTCGGTCTCAGTAGTTCCAGTCCTGCAGGGCCTCGTTCATGTGCTGCGGGATGTGCGCCCCGGTGCGGGGGTACATGCGCAGCTCCTCGAGGTAGTTCTGCGCGGGCAGCCGGTCCTCGTAGCGCACGAAGGCCTCCTCGTCCGCGTAGTCGAAGGACACCTCCGGGGGGATGCCCGGCCGGAAGCGGAACATCATCGCCAGCGGGGCCCCGTTGCCCTCCACGTAGGACTCGTCCTTGAGCTCCTGCACGTGCAGCAGCTCCTCGGGGACGAGGTCGAAGGTGCGGCGCTGGTCCCAGAAGCCGTTCTTCCGCACGTGGGTCAGGGCGTCGTAGTAGGTGCCCAGGGCCCGCACCCGCACGAGCACGGTGGAGACGTCCATCGCCGTGCCGTCCTCGCCGAACAGGCGCCGCTGGGCGTCCGCGAGCCGGCGCAGGACGTCGACCTCCTTGAGCACGAGGTTGCCCTCGGCCAGCTTGTCCTGGGAGGGCCGGTCCTGGGCCCCCGCCGGGGCCCGGTAGGACGGGGAGACGTCGGTGGAGACCGCGGTCTCCGGGGCGGAGGAGTCGTGGTCGTCCCCGGCGGCGGTGCCGGCGGCGGCCGCGGCGTCCCGCCACGCGGCGCGCCACTGCGGGGTGGCCAGCCGTCCGGTGTCGGGCCGGCCGGGCGTGAGGTCGATCATGGGCCGCTCCCGGGTCCAGCGCCGCGGCGCCGCGGCCGGGCGGGGGCCGGGCCGGGCCGCCGGGGGCTCCGTGCGGGAGCGGGCCAGGTCGGGGTGGACCACGGTGGCGCCGTTGGTCGCGTGCAGATAGCCCTCGCCGTGGAGCTGGTCGTAGGCGGTGACCACGGAGCCGCGCGAGATCCCCAGCCGGGCGGCGAGCCCGCGGGTGGAGGGCAGCGCGTCCCCCGGGCGCAGGGTCCCGGAGACCACCAGCTCCCGCAGCTGCTGGACGAGCTGGGCGGGCAGCGGCGCGGGATCGGCCCGGTCCACGCGCACGGGCAGCTCGACGTCGTGGGGGTGCCGCACGGTCCGCTCCTCTCCCTCGGAACTCCTGTGGTCCAACAGATTCTATCGATGGTGGACCTGTCGGTGGACCACTTCCGGCCGCAGGATGGACTCCATGACCGATCTGCAGACTGCCCATGCCCAGAACCCCGCCGGCGGCACCACCCGCCCCACCGCCTCGGACGCGACCCCGCTGACCGGCTCCCCGCTCGTCAAGCGCGGCCTCGCCGACATGCTCAAGGGCGGCGTCATCATGGACGTCGTCACCGCCGAGCAGGCCCGCATCGCCGAGGACGCCGGCGCCGTGGCCGTGATGGCCCTCGAGCGCGTGCCTGCCGACATCCGCGCCCAGGGCGGCGTGGCCCGCATGTCCGACCCCGACCTGATCGAGGGCATCCAGGCCGCCGTCTCCATCCCCGTCATGGCGAAGGTGCGCATCGGCCACTTCGTGGAGGCGCAGGTGCTCGAGCACCTGAAGGTCGACTACATCGACGAGTCCGAGGTCCTCTCCCCCGCCGACTACGTCAACCACATCGACAAGCAGCGCTTCACCGTCCCGTTCGTGTGCGGGGCCACCAACCTGGGCGAGGCCCTGCGCCGGCTCGCCGAGGGCGCCGCGATGATCCGCTCCAAGGGCGAGGCCGGCACCGGCGACGTCTCCGAGGCCACCAAGCACATCCGCACCATCCGCGGGCAGATCGCCGAGCTGCAGGCCCTCTACCGGATCTCCCCCGACGCCCTCTACGTGAAGGCGAAGGAGCTCGCGGCCTCCTACGACATCGTCCTCGAGGTCGCCCGCACCGGGAAGCTGCCGGTCGTGCTGTTCACCGCCGGCGGCGTGGCCACCCCCGCAGACGCCGCCATGATGATGCAGCTCGGTGCCGACGGCGTGTTCGTGGGCTCCGGGATCTTCAAGTCCGGCAACCCCGCGGCCCGGGCGCAGGCCATCGTGAAGGCCACCGCCTACTTCGACGACCCCGAGAAGATCGCCGAGGCCTCCCGCGGGCTCGGCGAGGCGATGGTCGGCATCAACGTGGGCGACCTCCCCGCCCCGCACCGGCTCGCGGAGCGCGGCTGGTGAGTTCCGCGCCCCGCGTGGGCGTCCTCGCCCTCCAGGGCGGGGTCGCCGAGCACGCCGCGATGCTGCGGGAGCTGGGCGCCGAGCCCGTGCTCGTGAAGACGGCCGAGCAGCTCGCCGGGCTGGACGCGATCGTCCTGCCCGGCGGGGAGTCCTCCACCGTGGACCGGCTGCTGCGCCTGTTCGGGCTGCGGGAGCCGCTGCGGGACGCCGTGCTCGGCGGCCTGCCCACGCTGGGCACGTGCGCCGGCCTCATCCTGCTCGCGTCCGGCATCGAGGACCCAGCCCCCGGCCAGCAGACCCTCGAGGTCCTGGACGTCACCGTGGCCCGCAACGCGTTCGGACCCCAGACGGCCTCCGAGGAGGTCGTGCTCGCGTGGGGCCGCGGCGGGGACGTGGTGCGCGCGGCCTTCATCCGCGCCCCCGCGGTGACCCGCGTCGGCGAGGGCGTCGAGGTCCTCGCCCGGCACCGGGGCGAGGTGGTCGCGGTGGCGAGCGGCGCCGTCGTCGGCATCTCGTTCCACCCCGAGCTGACCGGGGAGACCACGGTGCACCGGCACCTGCTCTCCCTCGTGGCCGCCCGGCGCGGACTCCCCGCCTGAGCCGCCCCGCCCCGTGCGGGGCGGCTCAGTAGCTGCCGGACGCCCCGCCGCCGGTGAATCCGCCGCCCCCGCCGAACGAGGAGCCGCCCTGCCCGTCCCCGCTCGTGCCTCCGCCCGAGCCGCCGGAGTACAGCCCCGGGTTGGCCAGGTAGAGCGGGAGCCACACGGCCGGGTTCGTGACGGCGTCCGGCTTGCGGTGGTGGTAGCGGTACGTCCGGTACGCCGCGTGCTGCTCCTCGGTGAGCCGCAGCTCCGGGTCGCGCTGCCGGGCCGCCCGCAGCTCCTCGTCGGCGATCCGGCGCCGGCGGTGGAGGTCCGCGGCGATCCACCACGCCACCAGCACGCCGACCAGGCCGAAGCCGCCCGCGACCCAGCCGAGCAGGGCCCAGTCGAAGGGCTCCCGCGGCGGCTCCCCGCCCTGCGCGTAGACGTGGATCTGCTCGACGGCCTCGCCGAGGCCCTGCGCGTAGCGCTCGTCCGCGAAGGCCGGCGCCAGCACGTCCTCCACCACGCGTTCCGCCTCGTCGTCCGAGAACCGCTCGCGCACCCCGTCCGCGGTCTCGATCCGCAGCTCCCGGTCCCCGGTGGCGGCGACCACGAGCACGCCGTTGTCCGCCCCGGCGTCGCCCACCTCCCAGGCGGTGGCGACCTCGCGGGCGTAGTCCTCGATCGACCCGGTCGCCTCCTCCACCGTGAGCACGGCGACGCGTGCCGCGTCCGTGCCGGCCCCGCGGTCCTCGATCAGGGCGTCGAGCTGCTGCTCCTGCGCGTCCGTCAGGACGCCGGCGGAGTCCAGGACGTTGGACCCGGCCGGCCGGGCGGGGACCTCCACCGGGTCCGCCGCCCCGCCCGAGCACCCGGTGAGCGCGGCGAGGGCCAGGGCGGTCGCGGCGAGTGCTCTGCGGTCCACGGTGTGCTCCCGTCCGTCCGCGGGCGCTCCGCGGGCTCGTCCCCAGGATGGCCCGCCGGCACCGCTCGGCGGATCCGCCCGCAGGAGGAGCCCCCGGTCCTGGACGGGCGGGGGCTCCTCCTGCGGGCGGACGGGTCAGCTCTTCCGGCGGGCCGGGACCACCATCACGGGACCCTCGCCCTCCTGCAGCACGGCCTGGGAGACGGAGCCCATGAGCAGCCCGCGGAACCCGCCGTAGCCGCGGCTGCCGACCACCACGAGCTCCGCCGACCGCCCGGCCTCCACGAGCTGGTCCGCCGGCTGGCCGGAGAAGACGAACGTCTCGACGTCCAGCTCCGGGTGGTCCTCCCGGACCGACTCCGCCACCTGGTCCACGAGGGACTGGGCGGGCTCGGTGAGCTGCTCGCGCACGGCCCGGTCCAGGTCCGCGGAGCCCGTCGGCATGCTCATGGCCTCCGGCACCACGGTGACCAGCGCCAGGCCCGCGCCGTGCCGTGCGGCGTACCGCCCGGCCGCCAGGACGGCCGGGTTGTCCCGGCCGAGCCGGTCCACGCCGACCACCACGCGGCCCGCGAAGGGGCCGGTCGCCCCGCGGGCGTCCCGTGCCCGCGGGTCCCAGCGGTCCGGGAGGACGATCACGGGGCACTTCGCGTGCGCCGCCGCCGCGGCCGTGACCGATCCGAGGCGGCCCCGCACCCCGCGCCGGCCCCGGCGGCCGAGCACCAGGGACGCGGCGTCCTCCGACTCGTGCACCAGCACCCCGGCCGCGTCACCGCGCTCGACGACCGCGACCGCGGTGACGCCGGCGTCCCGGGCCCGGGTGACGGCGGCGGCGGCGACCTTGTCCGCCTCCTCCTCGATCGCCTCCAGGAACGGCCCGTAGAGACTGGGGTCCACGGCGACGGGCCGGCCCATGGAGACCACCACCCTGAGCTCGCCGGCGAGGGTACCGGCCTCCTGGATCGCCCAGTCCAGGGCCCGTTCGCTGTTCTCGGAGCCGTCGTAGCCGACGACGATCTGTTCCGGCATGGGGTGCCGCCTCCTGGTCTCGCCGTGGGGGTGGGGTGCTCAGGGGCGGTGCGCGGGCACCACCATGACCGGGCCGGTGGCGTTCTCCAGCACCGCCTGGGAGACCGAGCCGAGCAGCAGCCCCCGGAAGCCGCCGATGCCGCGGGAGCCCACCACGACCATGTCCGCGGAGTGCGTGGCGTTCATCAGGATGCGGGCGGGCCGGCCCACGAAGATGTGGTGCTCGACCGTCAGCTCGGGGTGCTGCGCGGCGATCTCGTCGGAGATCTGGGTGAGCTTCTGGTCCGCCTCGTGGAAGTACCGGGCCTGGTTGAACTCGTCCTGGAACCAGGAGGGCGTGCCGGACAGGGCCCCGTTCACGGAGACCAGCGCCAGGGCCTTGCCGTGCTCCTGGGCGTAGGCCACGGCCTTGCCCAGCGCCGGGCTGCGGGAGCCGAGGGCGTCCAGGCCCACGACCACCCGGCCGGTGAAGTCGATCTGGTCGGCCTTGACCGGCCCGTCGGCCTCGAGCGCGAAGTCGCCCGCGCTGCCGCCGCGCCGCTCGGGGTGCCGTTCGGGGCTCCGGCTCTCGGCGGCCTCGGGGACGATGATCACCGGGCACTTCGCGTGCGCGGCGACCGCCGCGGACACCGAGCCCAGCCGGCCGCGCAGCGCGCCGCCGCGGCCGCGCTTGCCCATGACCACGAGCGCGGCCTCGCCCGACTGCTCCACGACGGCCTTGGCGGCGTCCCCGCCCGCCTCCACGACCTCGACGGGCAGCCCCGCCTGCTCCACGGTCTGCCGGGCCTCGGCCAGGTGGCCGGCGTTCTCCTTCATCACGGCCTCGGTGAACCGCATCTCGAGGCCGGGGTCCCCGACCCCGATGACCGGATAGGCGCCGAGCAGGCGCACGGTCAGGTCCTGGGCGCGGGCCTCCTCGAGGGCGCGCTCGAGCGCGTGGCGGGCCTGGTCGGATCCGTCGATGCCGACGAGCACGACGTTGTGCCCGGAGTCGGCGGTGGGCTGGTTCTCTGCGCGAGGATCACTGTTCATGTCTGCATCGTAGGTGATCCGCCCCACAACACCGGGTACGCTCCGGGTTGTTACCGTGCGTTCCGGAGCAGAGCCAGGAGTCGCCGCGGGCCCGCAGCCCCAGGGTCAGGGCCCGGGCCCCCAGGTAGCCGCCGGCGTAGGCGGTCCACAGCCACACGAACCCTCCGGTCCCCGTCCCGGCGGAGTGCGCCACGAGCAGCAGCAGCGGGGCGTAGACCGCCAGGTTGAGCACTCCGGCCACCGCGAGGTAGCGGGCGTCCCCGGCCCCGATGAGCACCCCGTCCAGGACGAAGACGTACGCGGCCAGCGGCTGGCCGACCGCCACCACCAGCAGGGCCGCCGCGAACAGGGCCTGCACCGCGGGATCGGGGCTGAGCAGGAACCCCAGCCGGGTGCCGACCAGGGCCACCAGGAGGCCCGTGACCACGCCGAAGCCGAGCCCCCACAGGACCAGCCGGTTCATGAGAGCCCGGACCGCCCGCCGCTGCACGGGGTCGGTCACGTCCCGCGCCCCCATGTCCCGGCCCAGCAGCGCCTGCGCCGCGATGGCGAGGGCGTCGAGGGCGTAGGCCAGGAAGTTGAAGAACGTCATCACGAGCTGGTGCGCGGCGAGGTTCTGGGCGCCCTGTCCCGTGACCACCAGGACGGTCGCGAGGATCGCGACCCGCAGGGAGACGGTGCGCAGCATGAGCCAGGAGCCCACCGTGAGGTGCGAGCGCAGCCGGGGCCACGTGGTCGCGGGCCCCACGCCGTGCTCGCGGGCGAGCCGGCGGAGGATCCGCAGGTACGCCAGCGCCATGGCCCACTGCACGGCGCTCGTGCCGATCGCCGCGCCGGCCACCCCCAGGCCCGCCCCGTGCACGAGCAGGAGGTTGAGCCCCGCGTTGGCCGCGGCCCCGACCCCGGCGATGAGCAGCGGGGTCCTGGTGTCCTGGAGGCCGCGGAGCACACCGGTGGCCGCGAGCACCAGGAGCATGGCGGTCAGTCCGGGCAGGGACCAGTGCAGGTAGACGACGGCGTGCTCCAGGACCTCGCCGCGCGCGCCCATCAGCGCCAGCAGCGGCCGGCCCAGCGCCCAGCCCGCCGCGGACAGGAGCAGGCCGAACCCCGCGGCCACCCACAGCCCGTCCCGGCCCACCGCCACGGCCTCCTGGAGCCGGCCCGCCCCGAGGTGCCGGGCCACCGCAGGGGTGGTGCTGTAGGCGAGGAAGACCATGAGCCCCACGACCGTCTGCAGGACGGCCGCGGCCACGCCCACGCCGGCGAGCTGGGGGGTGCCGAGGTGGCCGACGATCGCGGAGTCCGCCAGCAGGAACAGCGGCTCGGCCACGAGCGCCCCGAAGGCGGGGACGGCCAGGGCCAGGATCTGCCGGTTGAGGCCGCGGGGGCGGGAGGTCGTCGTCACCGGTCCAGGCTACCGACGACCTCCCGCCCCCCGCGGCACACCCCCGGACGGGACGCGGCCCGGGAGCGGCGGTGCTCAGAAGGGGTAGTGCGGGACGTCCGGGCTGATCGTGATCCACTGCGTCTCGGTGAACGCGTCGATGTTGGCGGTCGGCCCGCCGAACCGGGAGCCGGTGCCGGAGGCGCCCATGCCGCCGAAGGGGGCGTTGGCCTCGTCGGCGACCGTCATCTCGTTGATGTGGATCTTGCCGGAGCGGATCCTGTCGGCGATCTTCATGGCCTCGCCGACGTCCCCGACGATGGACACCGAGAGCCCGTACTCGGAGGCGTTGGCGAACTCCACCGCCTCCTCCGCACTGGACACCTTCATCACGGGCGCCACCGGCCCGAAGATCTCGTCCTTCCAGGCCGTCATCTCGTGGGTCAGCTCGGAGAGCACCGTGGGCCGGTAGAACAGGCCCTCGTGGGACCCCCCGGCCACCACCCGGGCGCCGGCGATGGCGGTCTCCTGCACGATCGCGTCGATGGCCTTGAGCTGGCGCTCGTCGATGATCGGGCCGAGGTGCACGGGTCCGCCGGAGGGGTCCCCGACCACCAGGGCCTCCGCCTTCGCCGCGAGCTTGTCCACGTACTCGTCGTGCAGGTCCTCGTGCACCAGGTGGCGCCCGGTGGTCATGCAGATCTGTCCCTGGTGGAAGAAGGAGCCCATCGCCCCGACCCCCGCGGCCAGGTCCACGTCCGCGCCGGGCAGGACGATGACCACGTTGTTGCCGCCCAGCTCGAGGTGGGCACGCTTGAGGTGCTGCGCCGCCGCGGCGCCCACGTGCCGGCCGGCGGCCGTGGACCCGGTGAAGGACACGACGTTCACGTGCGGGGCCTCGACCGTGGCGGCCCCGACGTCACCGCCGCCGGGCAGCAGCTGCAGGACGCCGGGCGGCAGCCCGGCCTCCTCGAAGACGCGCATGATGAGCGCGCCGCCGGTGACCGAGGTGCGGGGGTCCGGCTTGAGCAGCACCGCGTTGCCCAGGGCCAGGGCGGGGGCCACGGAGCGGATCGAGAGGATCAGCGGGAAGTTGAACGGCGAGATCACGGAGACCACCCCGACCGGCACCCGGCGGGACAGCGACCAGTGCGGGGCGTCGGAGGGCAGGTACTCCCCGTGCGGGTGGGTCGGCAGCGCCGAGGACTCGTAGCACTCCGCGGCCGCGACCGAGGCCTCCAGCCCGGCCTTGGGCTGGATCGCCCCGGTCTCCCGGACCACCCAG
This sequence comes from Kocuria sp. CCUG 69068, assembly GCF_020833785.1. Taxonomy (NCBI): domain Bacteria; kingdom Bacillati; phylum Actinomycetota; class Actinomycetes; order Micrococcales; family Micrococcaceae; genus Kocuria; species Kocuria sp. CCUG 69068. The sequence continues at coordinate 31,680 of NZ_PDDL01000025.1, read as the reverse complement.
TCCATGACCTCCTCGGCGTACTCCTCGAACAGCAGGCCGGCGCGGCGCAGCACCGAGGCGCGCTCGGAGGGCTTCAGCGCCGCCCACTCCTTCTGGGCCGCTGCGGCCTTCTCGGCCGCCTCGTACACGTCCTCGGGGGAGGCGAAGCCGATCTGCCCCAGCGTCTCGTCCGTCGACGGGTTCGTGACGTCCTCGGTGCCGCCGCGGCCGTCGCGCCATCCGTTGACGTAGATCTTTCCGGTCCACACCGATGTGTCCAGCAGTGCCATGGGTCGAACTCCTCGGGTTCCGGCCGCGGGTCGGACCGCCGGACGGCGGGGTGACCCACGGCACACGTGCAGTGCGGATTATTCTGCGCCTTCCTGGGAGCGCGCACGGAACGCCGCGCGGACGCCGTCACAGCCCCCGGAGGCGGCCCATCTCCCGGCGGTCCTTCTTGGTGGGCCGCCCGGCGCCCCGGTCCCGCCGCGGGACCGCGGCGTGCAGCGCCGGGGGCGGGGGCGGGCTGTGGTCCACGTAGGCCTTCGCGGCGACGGGCGCCCCGACGCGCTTGGTCAGCAGCTGCACCACCTCCAGGACCTGTTCGTGACCGGGACGGCGCACGGTCACCCGCTGGCCGGGCCGCACCGGCTGGGCGGCCTTGACCGAGGTGCCGTCGATCTTCACGTGGCCGGCGCGGCACGCGGCCGTGGCGGCGGAGCGGGTCTTGAACACGCGCACCGCCCACAGCCACACGTCCACGCGCACGCTCGCGGGGGCCTGCGGCGCGGTCATCGCGCGCCCCGGTCGCTGCGGCGCTGGTCCTCGGTGCGGGTCATGGGGCCATTGTGCCGAATCCGCCGAGCACGGCCGACGCCGGACGGCTCCGCCGCGGCCGCCCGGGCGCGCCGCCCCGGGGGTGTCGCCCGGAGTGGGGACAATGAATTGACTACCGACCAGTGGTGTGCAACATCCCGGCAACGCGCGAACACCTACACTGAGGCACATTCACCGGCGGGCCGCGCACCGGGCACGACGCCGTGCAGCCGGCGGCGGCCCGCCACCTCCCGAGGGAAGGACAGATCCATGAAGAGCAGGTTCCACGGGGCAGCGACCCTGTCCGTGCTGGCCGTCTCCGCGCTGGCCCTGAGCGCGTGCACGAGCACCGGAGGGGGCGAGGAGGCCGCCGGCGAGGGCGAGCTGAGCCTGATCAGCTCCGGCACCCTCACGGTCTGCTCGGACATCCCCTACGCCCCGTTCGAGTACGTCGAGAACGGCGAGACCGTGGGCTTCGACATCGACCTGGTCGACCGGATCGCACAGGACCTCGGCGTGGAGTCGAACGTCATCACCACGCCCTTCGAGGCCATCGAGACGGGCTCCGCGCTGGACACCGACCAGTGCGACCTCGCCGCGTCCGGCATGACGATCACCGAGGAGCGCGAGTCGGTGATGGACTTCTCCGAGCCGTACCTCGACGACAACCTCGCCCTCCTGGTCGCGCCCGGCTCGGACATCCGCTCCGTGGCGGACATCGCGGGCAAGCGCATCGGCGTGCAGCAGGCCACCACCGGGGAGGCCTACGCCCAGGACAACGGGGCGGACGTGGTCCAGTACGAGACCTCCTCGCTGATGATCCAGGGGCTCAACACCGACGACGTCGAGGCCGCGCTCGGCAACATCTCCGTGACCGGCCCCGCGATCGAGGACAACCCCGAGCTGCAGCTGGTCGAGGAGATCGAGACCGGGGAGCAGCTGGGCCTGGCCGTCAAGACCGGCAACACGGCCCTGCTGGACCAGGTCAACGAGACGCTGGCGGCCATGCAGGAGGACGGCTCCCTCGAGGAGCTCGAGGCCGAGTGGCTGGGCGCCGACGAGGCGGCAGGGTCCGCGAGCCCGGAGCCGGCCGCGAGCTGACCCGTCGTCGCCCCCGGTCCACGGGGGTGACGAGCAGCACGGACGCCGTGGCCCGCGCGAAGCGGGCCGCGGCGCCGTCGTCCGCAGGCTGGAGCCGGGCGGACGCCCCCGCGCCCTCCGCTCCGCCACGACGACAGGGGAAGCTCCCGTGACCACCGACTCCGGCCTCGAGCTGCAGCACGTCCATCCCGGCGTCCGGCCGCAGGACGACCTGTACCGCCACGTCAACGGCGGCTGGATCGAGGCGCACGAGCTGCCGGACGACCGTGCGTTCGACGGCGCCTCCGCGATCCTCACCGACCGGAACACGCAGCGGGTGCACGAGATCGTGCAGGAGGCGCCCGCCGGGTCGCGGATGGGGGCGCTGTACCGGTCCTTCCTCGACGAGGAGCAGATCGAGCGCCGCGGCCTGGCCGCCCTGGCCCCGGACCTCGCGGTGCTCGACGCCGCCCGGGGCCGGGAGGGGCTCGCCCGCGCCTCGGCCGCCCTGCACCGCACCGGCGTGGACGGGCCGCTGTCCTTCTTCGTGGAGAACGACTCCCGGGACTCCTCCCGCTACTCCTTCTTCCTGCGCCAGGACGGGCTGTCCCTGCCCACGGACAGCTACTACACGGACCCGCAGCACGAGCGGCTGCGCACGGCGTTCACCGCCCACGTCGCGGCGATGCTCGAGCTCGCGGGCCTGCCGGCCCGCTGGGGCGTGCCCGCCGGGGACGCCGCGGCGACCGTGCTCGCCATGGAGACGCAGCTCGCCGCCGCCCACTGGGACACCGTCTCCGCACGGGACGTCGAGGAGATGTACAACCCCGTGGACGTGGCCGGTCTGGAGGCCATGGCGCCCGGCTTCCCGTGGACGGCTTGGCTCGAGGGCACCGCCCCGGGGCGCGGCGCGGGGATCTTCGACCGGGTCATCGTGCGCCAGCCCTCCTTCGTGGCGCAGCTGGGCCGGCTGTGGCAGGAGTGGTCCGAGGAGCAGATCCGGATCTGGCAGTCGTGGCGGATCGTGTCCAAGCGCGCCCCGTTCCTGTCCCGGCCGTTCGTCGAGGAGAACTTCCGCTTCTACAGCACCGCCCTGTCCGGGATCACCCGCCCCCGCGAGCGCTGGAAGCGGGCCGAGTTCCTGGTCACCCGGATCCTCGGCGACGACGTGGCGCGCGAGTACGTGGCCCGCTGGTTCCCGCCGGCGCACAAGGCCCGGGTGGAGCAGCTCGTGGCGCACCTGTTCGCCGCGTACCGGGAGCGGATCTCGCGGCTCGAGTGGATGTCGGAGGCCACCCGGGCCCGCGCCCTGGAGAAGCTGTCCACGTTCACGGTCAAGGTCGGCTACCCGGAGACCTGGCGGGACTACTCCTCCCTGGAGCCGGACCCCGAGGACCTGCTCGGCAACGTCCGGGCGGGGCTGGCGCTGGAGCACGACCGCACCGTCGGGAAGATGGGCACCCCCGTGGACCGCGGCGAGTGGTTCCTCTACCCCCACTGGGTCAACGCCTACTTCCACCCCGTGCTCAACGAGGTGGTCTTCCCCGCCGGGATCCTGCAGCCGCCGTTCTTCGACATCGAGGCCGACGACGCCGTGTGCTACGGCGCGATCGGCTCCGTGATCGGCCACGAGATCGGCCACGGCTTCGACGACCAGGGCGCCAAGTACGACGCCCTGGGCCACCTGGAGAACTGGTGGACGGACGAGGACCGGGCGGAGTTCGCCCGGCGCACCGCCGCGCTCGTCGCCCAGTACGACGGCTGCACGCCGCGCGGGCTGGACCCGGCCCGGCACCGCGTCAGCGGGGCCTTCACGGTGGGCGAGAACATCGGGGACCTGGGCGGGCTGGAGATCGCTCTGGTGGCCTACCGGATGTCCCTGGCCGAGCGGGGCCTGGACCAGGACAGCGCGCCGGTGCTCGACGGCCTGACCGGCGCGGAGCGCTTCTTCTACGCCTACGCGGCGCTGTGGCGCTCGACCGCCCGGGAGCAGGAGCTGGTCAACCGGCTGGCCACCGACCCGCACGCCCCGGACGAGTTCCGCTGCAACCGGGTGGTGCAGAACATGTTCGCGTTCCACGACACCTTCGGCACCCACCCCGGCGACGGCCTGTGGCTGCCCCCGGAGGAGCGCGTCAACATCTGGTGAGTCGGTACGGCTAGTCCAGGACCGGCAGCTCGGTGGTCTCGAAGCGCTCCCGGAAGAAGGCCGGGTTGCGCCGGTACTGGACGAGCATCATCGCGACGCCTAGCAGCAGGATGCCCACCCCCAGGAGGAACACGAGGCCCACGCCGCCGATCTGCGACCCGGAGCCGTAGTCCGGGTCCATCGAGTCGTAGGCCGTCTGCCCGAAGAACACGAGCAGCAGGATCCCCCCGAGCAGCGGTGCGAGGAACTTGGTGAACGCGTTCTTCGGCCCCCGGAACGCCTCGCGGCGGAAGTACCAGACGCAGGCCAGGGCGGTGACCCCGTAGTAGAAGCAGACCATCATGCCGAGGGTGGTGATGGTGTCCCAGAGGACGTTCTCGGAGACCACGCGCATCACGGCGTAGAAGCCCGCGGAGATCACGGCCGCCGCGACCGTCGCGTAGCCCGGGGTCTGGAACCGCGGGGTGACCCGGGCGAACTTCCCCGGCAGCGCGCCGTAGTAGCCCATGGCCAGCATCGTGCGGGCCGGGGAGACGAACGTGGACTGCAGGGAGGCCGCCGAGGAGGACAGCACCGCGAGGGACATCAGGATCGCGAAGGGGCCCATCACGGGCCCCGCAAGGGCCGCGAAGATGTTCTCCTGGATCTCCTCGTTGCCCATGCCCAGCCCCTGGTCGGAGACCCCGGAGAACGTGAGCACCGCGAGGGCGATGGTCATGTAGAGGGCCACGATCACGAAGATGGTGGTCAGGGCGGCCCTGCCCGGGGTGGTCGCCGAGCCCTTGGTCTCCTCGTTGATGGTGAGCACCACGTCCCAGCCCCAGTAGATGAACACGGACAGGGACACGCCCGCCGCGAACGCGGAGAAGGACTCGACGCCGAACGGGTTGAACCACTCGGCGCGCACGGTGAGCCCCTCGTAGGCGGTGCCGGCGGCCACGTGGCCGAAGGCCGCGATCGAGAACCACAGGAGCACGACCGCCTGGAACGCCACGAGCACGTACTGGAACGCCTTGGTGGTCTCCATCCCGCGGTACGAGATCCAGGCGGCCAGGGCCACGAACACGAGGCACGTGGCCACGTTGACGGGCACGTTGCGCGTGAGCTCGGCGATGGCGTCGTTGCCGGTGATCTGGGCGAGGGCGAGGTAGAGGAAGTCCACGGCCACGCCGGCGAGGTTGGAGAGCACCAGGATGGTGGCGGCCAGCAGCCCCCAGCCGCCCATCCAGCCCAGCCACGGCCCGAAGGCCTTGGAGCCCCAGGTGAAGGTGGTGCCCGAGTCCGGCATGGCCCGGTTGAGCTGCTGGTAGCCGAAGGCCACGAGCAGCATGGGGATGAAGCCCACCAGGAAGATCGCCGGCAGGGAGGTGCCGACCTCCGCGGCGGTGGGGCCCAGGGCGGCGGAGAGGGTGTAGGCCGGGGCGATGCAGGAGACGCCGATGACCACGGAGCCGAGCAGCCCCACGGCGCCCTTGCTCAGGCCCTTGTCGGTGCCGGAGCGTGCCGGCGCCTCGATGTCGGAAGCGCTCATGATCAGTTCTCCTCCGTGCGGGCCGGTCGTGGGACCACGACCATCGGGACCGGGACGTGCTTGAGCAGCCGTGCTGCGGTGGTGCCCAGGAAGGTCTGCCGCCCCTGGGCGAGGCGGGACGAGCCGATGAGCAGGAGGCCGCCGGGAGCCCAGTCGACGTCCTGCGCGGCCTTCTTGAGGGTCCGCCCGGAGGCGACCCGCACGGTCACGGGCCCGGTCCGGCGGGCCTCGGCCGCTGCGGCCTCCAGGTGCTCCTCGACGCGCCGGCGGGCCTGCTCGGTGGCGCCCGGGTCCGCGGCCTCGCCCTCGAGGAACGAGAGGAGCTCCAGCTCCAGGCCGGAGCGCTCGACCGCCTCGGCGGCCTCCCGGATGACCTGGTGCGCCCCGGGGCGGGTGCCCACGGCGGCGTAGACCCGGGTCAGCGGCTCGTCCCCGGGATACCGGCGCGGGGCGAGCGCCACGGGGACCGGCGAGCTGTGCAGCAGCGCGTTCACCACCGAGCCCAGGGTGAAGCGGCCGCCGCCCGTCCCGGCGCCGACCACGATCATCGCGGCCCCCAGCTCGGTGGCGGCCTCGACCAGGCCGGTGGGCACGGACCGCGCCTCCCGCACGTGGGTGCGGGCCGTGATCCCCTCGGGCACCAGGGCGGCGGCCTCGCGCAGCCACTGGTGGGCCTGCCGGCGGAGCACGGGCGAGATGTCCCCCACCGGCGGGTAGACCTGCTGGTACGGGTCGTCCGCGCGCAGCACGAGGACGATCTCGAGCTCGGCGCCCACGTCGCGCGCGAGCGCGACGCCCAGCCGCACGGCGTCCCGGCTGCGCCGGTCGCCGCTGTAGCCGACCACGTAGCGCGGCACCCCGGCGGTGGTCATCGCTCCGCGCCCGTCAGCGAGCCGGCGCCGAGGACCTCGGCCGCGGCGAGCCGGCCCTGCCGCAGGGCGCCGTCGACGTGCTGGTAGCCCTCGGCCGCGAGGTCGGAGCAGGCCCAGCGGATCGGGCCCACCGGGGTGCGCTGGTGGGCGCCGTAGCGGTGCAGGCCGCCGAGGTCGTAGCTGGCGGCGTAGGCGCCGCGGGTCCACTCCTCGGAGCCGAAGTCGGACTCGTAGTAGACCACCGGGTGCAGGGCCTCCTCCCCCAGGTAGTGGGAGAGGGACTCGAGGATCAGTCGGCGGCGCTCCTCGGCGGGCAGGCCGAAGAGCTCGTCGGCCCGCTCGTCCGAGACGAAGCCGACCAGGGTGCCGCGCGGGTCCCCGTGGTTGGTGTTGTCGTAGACCTCCTGGGAGAGCTCGTGGGCGCCGAAGCCGGTGCCGGAGAGGCCCTTGTCCCGCCAGAAGGGCGTCTCGTAGACGGCGTGCACCTTGATCACGAGGCCCAGCGACTGGTGCTGGTGCATCTGGTGCTGCAGCCGCGGCAGGGGCGGCTCGAAGGAGATCCGGGAGTAGAGGTTGGGCGGGACGGCCACGACCACGTCCTTCGCCCGCACTGTGAGCCGGTCGGACCACACGGTCACCGGGGTGCCCGGGACGTGCTCGGCGTAGGTCCCGTCCGCGCCGGCCCAGCGGATCGTGCGCACCGGGGTGTCAAGGAAGACGACGTCCTCGCCCAGCTCTGCCGCCATGGTCTCCGAGACGGACTGCATGCCGCCGACCACGCGCCGGTCGAGGATGAAGTCCTCGTCCACGAGGTTCGAGAAGGACCCGGCGGAGGCGGCCATGAGCACGGCCTGCAGCACGGAGAACGCGTGCGCGGGCTTGGTGAGCATCCCGCCGGCCACGAAGATCCCGATGTTGCTGCAGGCGGCCTCGTCGTCGGAGTGCTGCCGCAGCCAGTGGTGGAAGGAGATGGTGTCCAGCTCCCGGGCCGCCGGGTGCGCCCACGGCTCGGTGGCGCCGATCTCGGCCACGAGCCCGTCCAGGAGCGCGATGAGCTTCTCCATCTCGGCGATCGTGGACTCCCCCGCCGGGAACATCGAGCCGGTGTAGGTGTGGCGGGTCCCGTCCGGCGCCAGGTAGACGGACTCGCCCTCGCGGTAGCGCTGGTAGGTCTCCAGGCCGAGCTCGTCGACCAGCGCCAGCAGCTCGGTCTGGTCGGGGGAGATCCACTGCCCGCCGATCTCCAGGAACGCGCCGTCCACGGTCTTCGACCAGGTGCGCCCACCCACGCGGTCACGGGCCTCGAGGACCGCCACGGTCCGCCCGGCGGCCACGAGCGTGCGGGCGGCCATGAGCCCGGCGGGGCCGGCCCCCACGACGACGACGTCGCGCTCGATCGCGGTCTCGCTGCCCAGGGTGCGTTGATCGGTCACTGTGCTCTCCTTCACACTAAAATGAATTAGGTTCATTAAATGGGTTCCGGCCCGTGCTCGTCAAGAGCCGTCACCAAGTCGTTGCACCTAGACTCAGGAGGAAGCGCCACATGCCCCGACCGCAGGAGGATCTGCTCATGGCTCCCGCCGGCCCCGCCCCTCGGCGTCGCGGTCGCCCGCGCCATCCGGTGCTCTCCGAGGAGCGGATCACGAAGGCCGCGATCAAGATCGTGGCCACCCGGGGCTACCGGCACCTGACGATGACCGAGCTCGCGCGGGAGCTGAAGGTCTCCACCTCGGCCCTGTACAACCACACGCCGTCGAAGCGCGAGGTGCTGATCCGGGTCCAGGACGCGATCAACCAGGGCATCGACTGCTCCGCCTTCGGCACCGTCCCGTGGGACCGGGCCCTCGAGAGCTGGGCGCGGTCCTACCGGGACTGCTACGCCCAGCACACGGCCATGATCCCGATCATGGCCGTCCAGCCGGTCGCCGACTCCCCGCACACCCTGCAGATGTACGAGACCGTGGCCTCCGGGCTCGCGGACGCGGGCTGGGAGCGCGCCAGCATCGTGGACGTGATCGTCTCGATCGAGTCGCTCGTCTTCGGCGCCGCGTACGACGCGACGGCGCCCGCCGACATCTTCGACCCCGGGGAGCGCGCGGACCTCGCCCCGGTGTTCGCCGCCGCCGTGCAGGCACGGCCGGCGGACGCCACCGCCGCGGCGGACGCGGCCTTCGACGCGGCCCTCACCGCCATGCTGGAGGGCTTCCGGCTGCGCCTGGCGGCCGCCCGGGACCGGGCCGGCCGGCAGGACGGATCCGCCGGTCAGGACGGATCCGCCGGTCAGGACGGATCCGCCGGCCAGGACTGAGCCCCGGCCGCGCCGGCTCAGGCGTCCAGGGCGTGCATCACGTGCTTGACCTGGGTGTACTCCTCGACCGAGTAGAGCGAGAGGTCCTTGCCGTAGCCGGAGTCCTTGAACCCGCCGTGCGGCATCTCGGAGACCAGCATGACGTGGGTGTTGACCCAGACGCACCCGAACTCGAGCTCGCGGGAGACCCGCATGGCCGTGCCGTGGTCGGTGGTCCACACGCTCGAGGCGAGGGCGTAGTCGACGTCGTTGGCCAGCTCGAGCGCCTCATCCTCCGTGGCGAAGGGCTGCACGGTGAGGACGGGGCCGAAGGTCTCCTCCTGGACGAGGGCGTCGTCCTGGCGCACCCCGGACACCACGGTGGGCTCGAAGAAGTAGCCGGGGGAGCCCGCCACCGGCTTCCCGCCGGTGACCACGCTCGCGTGCTCGGGCAGCTCGGCGAGCTTGCGGCACACGTCCTCGAAGTGGCGGGCGTTGTTGAGCGGGCCGTAGAAGTTCTTGGACTCGTCCGGGTCGCCCGTCACGATGCCCCGGGCGGCCGCGGCGAGCAGGCGCACGAACTCGTCGTGGGCGCTGTCCTGGACCAGGATGCGCGTCACCGCGGTGCAGTCCTGGCCGGCGTTGAAGGTGCCGAACTCCACGAGCGCCTTGGCCGCGGCGGGCAGGTCGGCGTCCGCGAAGACGACCGCCGGCGCCTTGCCGCCGAGCTCCAGGTGCCCGCGCGTCAGGTTCTGCGCTGCGGCGAGGGCCACGGCACGGCCGGCACGGACGGACCCGGTGATCGAGACCATGGCCGGGGTCCGGTGCCCGGTCATGAGCGCGCCCGTGGAGCCGTCCCCGAGCAGCACGTTGACCACGCCGGCCGGGAAGATCCCGTCGATGAGCCGGGCCAGGACGAGGGTGGACCCGGGGGTGGTGTCCGAGGGCTTGAGGACCACCGTGTTGCCGGCGGCCAGCGCGGGGCCGAGCTTCCAGATCGCCATCAGCAGCGGGTAGTTCCACGGCGTCACCTGCGCCACGACGCCGACCGGCTCGCGCCGCACGTAGGAGGTGTGCCCGCCCAGGTACTCCGCCGCGGCCTTGCCCTCGAGGGTCCGGGCGGCGCCGGCGAAGAAGCGCAGGTTGTCGGCGCCGGCGGCGACCTCCTCGTCGGCGATCATCTGCCGCGGCTGGCCGGTGTTGCGGTGCTGGGCCTCGACGAGCTCGTCGCTGTGCGCCTCGAGCGCGTCCGCGAGCCGGAGCAGCAGGAGCTGCCGCTCGCTCGGCGTGGTGCGCTTCCAGCTCCGGAACGCCGCGCGGGCGGCGGCGAAGGCCCGGTCCACGTCCGTGGCGTCGGAGACCGGGGAGACGGTGACCGTGGTGCCGGTGGTGGGGTCGACCACGTCGATCCGGCCGGTGCCGTGGGCGTCGACGAAGGCGCCGTCGACGTAGTTCTGCAGGACGTCGCTCATGGTGGTTCCTCTCTGCGGGCGAGAACGCGGTGCCTGCCACTCTAAATGATCGGTGTTCATTTTAGTAGGGTCCGGTGTGACCGGGCCCACCGACGACGACGGACCCCCGCGCCCGAGGATGCTCGGTCGCAGGGGTCCGCCGCTACGTGGGGGTCCCGGGGGATCAGGCCTTCTGCACGGTGATCGACCACTCGGCCGCACCGCGCTTGCTGAACTGCGTGACGGGGTAGCCGTTCTCGGCCGCCCAGCGCGGGATGGCCTCGGTGCCCTGGGTGCAGTCGAAGTTGATGACGAGCTCGTCGCCGGCGGGCATCTCGGCCATCGCGGCCTTCGCCTCGACCACGGGGAACGGGCAGACGAGACCGTCGGTCTCGAGGATGTGCTGTGCCATGGGTGGTGCCTCCTGGGACTGGGGGTCGGTGGGTCAGACGCCGGCCGGGACGCGGCCCGGGGCGGCGGACGTCTTGCGGGGGGCGATGAAGAGCTTGGCGGCCGCGCCGGTGCCGAGGATCATGACGGCGAAGCTGACCCAGCCCTGCCACTCGAAGGCGGCGGTGGCGACCAGGGCGTTGCCGATGGTGCAGCCCCCGGCCCACGCCGCGCCGACGCCCATGAGGGCGCCGCCGCCGATGGAGCGGACGATGGTCTGCGCGTCGGGGACGCGGAGCTTGAACTCGCCCGAGCCCTTGGCCGCGATGAACGAGCCGATCAGGATGCCCAGGACCAGGAACACGCCCCAGTCGACGAGCTCGACGTCGCCCGTGGTCAGGTAGCCGGCGATGTTCGCGGATGGGGTGGTGATGCCGAGGCCCGACTCGCGGCCGGTGGCCCAGCTGGCGGGCCAGGCGATGATCGCGATGATGCCGATGACCACGGCGGTGGCGAACGGGTTCCAGGCCTTCTCGAACAGCAGGTGGTTCAGGCCGGTCCGCTCCGGCGGGAGCGTGGCCATCTTCATCCGCGGCTTGGTGAGGTGGTGGCGGGCCCACAGGCCGGTGACGGCGACGAGGGCCAGCACGAGCACCCACGGGGAGACGCCGAGGGTCTCGTGGATCGAGCCCTGGGTGCCGACCGTCACGCCGCGCATGGCCTCGGTGGTCCCGGCCAGCGGGCCGTACTTGGAGATGGTCGCGAACAGCGCGTAGAAGATGAGCGCGAACCAGGAGCCGACGAGTCCCTCGGAGGCGCGGTAGTAGGTGCCGGTAGCGCAGCCGCCGGCGAGGACGATGCCGAAGCCGAAGACGAAGCCGCCCACGATCGTGGCCAGCCACGGGAAGGCCGAGGCCTCGAGGGTGATGACGCCGAGGGCGTTCAGCACCCAGATGCCGACCGCCTGGACGGCGATGGCCACGAAGAAGGCGGACAGCCACCACGTGTTCTTCGCGATCCAGACGTCGCGGAACGCGCCGGTGACGCAGAAGCGGCCGCGCTGGAGGACGAACCCGAGGGCGGCGCCGATGAGAAGGCCTGAGATGAGCATCCCCGCACGTTATCCATTCCACGGCAAGCACTCCAGGGTGTCGTCATGCGCCGTAGCATAGTGATGCAGCACTCACCACTGTGTGACGCCCGAAGACCGCGCCGGCCGGCGCGGACGGGCGGGCGTCCGGACGGAGCGCAGATGAGACGACCCCGGCCCGAGACCCCCGGCCCCGGCCAGGAGTCCGTGTGGGACTACCCGAGACCGCCCCGGACCGAGCCCACCCGGGAGCACGTGGAGGTGTGGCTGGGCGGTGCGCGCATCGCCTCCACCACGGCCGCGCTGCGGGTGCTCGAGACCAGCCACCCGCCCACCTACTACCTGCCCCGCGAGGCCTTCGCCGAGGGCGCCCTGGTCCCGTGCGAGGGCAGCTCGTGGTGCGAGTGGAAGGGCGCGGCGGCGTACTTCGACCTCCGGGGCGGGGCCCGCACCGCGCCGCGGGCGGCCTGGACCTACCCCTCCCCCGCGCCGGGCTTCGAGTCCCTGCGCGGGCACGTGGCGCTGATGCCCGGGATGATGGACCGGTGCCTCGTCGCCGGGGAGCAGGTGCTCCCGCAGGAGGGCGGTTTCTACGGGGGCTGGATCACCTCGCGGGTGGTCGGTCCGTTCAAGGGCGCTCCGGGGACCCGGGGCTGGTGAGCCCCGGTCGCTCACCGGCCGGTCCGGCCGCGCCCGCGGCGGACGCGGCGGCGGACTCCTCGGCGGTCTCCTCGGCGGTCTCCTCGTAGGGGCGCAGCCGGACAAGGGCCAGGGCCGCGAGGGCGACGACGACCGCCACGCCGACGTAGAGCTGCGTGGGGGTCCAGCCGGTGTCCAGCAGCGCGCCGACCGCGATGGGGGCGAGGATCGCCCCGGCCCGGCCGACCCCGATGCCCCAGCCCACGCCGGTGGTCCGGATGCCGGGCTCGTAGGTCATGGGCGCCACGGTGTAGAGCCCGGCGATGCAGCCGTTGATGAGCATGCCGACCACCACGCCGGAGGAGAACGCCAGCAGGGGCACGGACGTGGTGGTGATGAACAGCACGAGGGTCACCGCGGAGAGCACCGTGAAGGCCATCAGGGTCAGCCGTTCGTCCCACCTGGTGGTCAGCGCGCCGTAGAGCAGGGACCCGAAAGTGCCGCCCATCGTGAGCATGAGCCCGCCGACGATGCCCTGCTGCTCGGTCATCCCGGTCTCCACGAGGAGCCGGGGCGTCCAGGAGTTGGCGAAGTAGAAGCCGAACATGATGACGAAGAAGGCCGCCCACAGCAGGAGGGTCGCGGTGCGGTAGCGGCCGCTGAGCAGCAGGCCCACGCTGCTCCGCCGCTCGCCGGCGCCCGCCGGGACGGGGCCGAGCTCGACCTCCCCCTCGAGGCGCAGGCGACGGGCGATGCGGTCGAGCTTCTGCACGGCGCCCGCGGGCCGCCGGGTGCGGAGGTAGTCCACGGACTCGGGCAGCACTGCCAGCACGAGCGCGATCGCCACGAGGGTGAGCAGGCCGCCGGTGAGGAACACGGAGCGCCAGCCGAAGGCGGGGATCAGCTGGGTCGCGCCCATGCCGCCGAGGGTGGCGCCCACGCCGTAGCCCGCGGTGAAGATGCTCACGGCCATGCCGCGGTGGCGGGCGCTGGCGTACTCACTGGTGATCACCGTGGCGGAGGCGAGGATGCCGCCCACGCCCAGGCCGGTGACGACGCGCCACAGCCCGAGCTCGAGCACGGACCCGGCCGTGGTGGACAGGAACAGGCCGAGGGCGTTGACGGCGAGCGCCAGCACGAGGATCCTCCGCCGGCCGTACCGGTCCGCGAAGGGCCCGAGGACGAGGGAGCCCACGGCCATGCCGATGAGCCCGGCGCTGAGCAGCCAGCCCAGCTGGGAGCCGGAGAGCCCGAACTCCTCGGTCACGGAGGTGGCCGTGAACGCCATGGCGAGCACGTCGTAGCCGTCGAGAGCGTTGAGGAACGTGGTCACCGCGATGATGAGCCACTGGTACGACGACATCCTGGATGCGTCGATCTGGTGTCGGATGTCCATGGGGAGCCTCTCAGGGGACGTCGATGGTGAGGACGGCGGCCGGGCGCTCGCCGGGATCGGCCGCCGGCGCGGCGGAGACCACCCGCGAGACGCAGCAGCACATGGACGTGCCGGTCTGCTTCTGCCGGTCCGAGTAGAACACGTCGCGGTGGTCGATCCGCCCGGCCAGGCCGAGGACCTTGACCTGGCAGAGCCCGCACTCGCCCTTGCGGCAGTCGGACATCATGTCGAGCCCCTCCCGCTCGAGGGCCTCGAGCAGGGACTCGTCGGGGCCGACGACGGCCTCGGCGCCCAGCCGAGGGACGCGGACCACGAACGGCTCGGCCTCGAACCAGCCGCTGTTGCCGAAGGTCTCGTAGCGCAGGCCGGTCGGGTCCAGCCCCCGCTCGGCCCAGGCGCGGCGCACCGCGTCCATGAGCCGGATGGGGCCGCACATGTAGAGCTCGGCGCCCTCCGGCACGCCGGCCACGAGGGCCGGGACGTCGAGCGAGCCGCCCTCGTCGTCGACGTGCGCCTCGAGCCGGTCCCCGTGCAGGGCGCGCAGGTCGTCGAGGTAGGCCATGGCGGCGCGAGAGCGGGCGACGTAGACGAGGCGGTAGTCCGCGCCGAGCCGGCGCAGCAGCGCCGCCATCCCGGCGATCGCGGTGATGCCGATGCCGCCGGCCAGCAGGACGTAGGTCGGGGCCCCCACGCGCAGCGGGAAGTTCTGCAGCGGCTGGGTGATCTCGAGGACCTGCCCGGGCTCGAGACCGTGCATGAAGATCGAGCCGCCGCGGGAGGTGGGGGTGCGGAAGACGCTGACGGCGAGCTGCGCGCCGTCGTCGTCGGCGTCGACCACGGAGTAGGAGCGCACCTGCTGCTCGCCGTGGACGAGGACGCGGACGTCCACGTGCTCGCCCGGCCGCACCGGGCAGGGCCGGTCGGGGCGCAGGACGACGCGCCGGATGCCGGCGGCGACGTCCTCGACGGCGACGACGGCGGCGCGCTGCCAGACCTCGTGCTGGGAATCGGCCACGGCCCCTCCTCAGGCCCCGGCGGGAGCGGCCGGGGCGGCGGCGGGGCGGCCCTCGGCCTCGAGCGCGCGCTCGAGGAGCCGGCGCACCCACATCCCGCCCATGTCGATGTTGAGGTTGTAGAACTCGTGCTCGGGGTTGGCGTCGATGGCCGCCTGCTGGGCCTGCAGCATGGCCTCGTCCTCCCCGAACACCCCGTGCACGCCGTTGCGCAGCTGGGTGGTGATGAGCTGGCTCTCCAGGCGGTAGTTGCGCATGAAGGCCCAGAAGTAGTGGCAGGAGCGGTCCGTCTCCGGGGTGATCGTGTTCATCACGTAGCCGTTGACCCCGCGGGAGCGGTCCCCCTCGGGCGCCCCGGTGCCGGCCTCGGCGACGCCGACGTCGATGCAGATGGTGGAGGGGAAGGTGTAGTGGATGATCTGCCAGCGGTCCACCTTGCCCTCGAAGCCCGGGAACCGGTCCCGCATGTTCTTGAGCCAGAAGGGCGGGGGGTCGATGTTGCGCATCCAGCGGGTCACGGTCACGGAGCGCTCGTCGTGGGTGGTCTCGAACTCCGACTCGGACAGCTCCTCCTGGCCGATGCTGGAGGAGTGCACGAACTCCTCGTGCGTGAGGTCCATGAGGTTGTCGAGGACCAGCTGGTAGTTGCAGGGGGCGTGGATGGTCTCGCCGTCGCCGGCCCACTCGGGGCTGTCCATCTGGTGCATGTCGGGCAACAGGGCGGGGTCCGCCCGCGTGGGGTCGCCCAGCCACACCCACACGTAGCGGTGGCGCTCGAGCACCGGGTAGGACGGCACGGTGGCGGAGGGGTTCAGCGTCTCCTGGGCGGGCATCGAGGTGCACCGCCCCGCGGCGTTGTAGCGCAGCCCGTGGTACGGGCACTGGATCTCGTCGCGGCCCACGAGCCGGCCCTGGGAGAGCGGGGCGAGCCGGTGCCAGCAGGCGTCCGCCAGGGCCACGGGACGGCCGTCCTCGGTGCGGTACAGGGCCAGCGGGCGTCCCGCCACGGTGCGGGAGAGGATGCCCTTGGCGGTGATCTCGTGGTCCCACCCGGCCACGTACCAGGCGTCGAGCGGGTGGGACAGGAGCTTGGCGGTGGAGGTGGTCCTCGTGGCGGCGACGGTCATGGTGCGGTCCTCTGCTGGGCGGTCCGGGGCGAGCACGATCCACTCACTATCTCGATAGATAGTCGTGGCGCAGGACACACAATATCTATGTCCATAGTGAGTGACAAGGGTCACGGGGCCGGCTCCCGGCTAGGCTCAGCAGGACGACCCCTGCTGCGACGGAAGGAACCGCCCGTGAGCCTCCGCTCGGCCCTGCTGGCACTGCTCTCCTCGGGGCCGCTGACCGGCTACGACGTGGTCAAGCAGTTCAGCTCCTCCGTGGGCCACGTGTGGCACGCCCCCGACTCGCAGATCTACCCGGAGCTGCGCAAGATGCACGCGGAGGGGCTGCTCACGAGCCGGCCCGTCCCCTGGGGATCGCGCGGGGCCACCAAGACGGAGTACTCGATCACGCCCGAGGGCGAGCGCGCCCTGCGGCAGTGGCAGGACCAGCCGCTCGGCTACGTCCGGGAGCGGGACCCCGCCCACCTGCGGGCCGCCTACTTCGAGTGGGCCTCCCCCGGCGCCGCGGCCGCGCAGCTGCACGCCCACATCGAGCACTACCGGGACCAGCGCGCGCAGGCCCTCCAGCAGATCAGGGCGCTCCAGGACCGCACGAGCCCCACGCTGGCGCGCCGGCTGGCGGCCAACCCCGAGGAGCAGTGGGAGCGGATCACCCGGTTCAAGGTCTTCGCCTACGAGGGGCAGGTGGCCCGCGCCGACCAGGAGATCGCCTGGGCCGAGCGCGGCCTGCGGCTGCTCGAGGAGCTGGGCGAGCTGGGCGGGTCCGGGGAGCCCGGCACCGCCTGAGGTCCGGCGGGCCGCCGGGTCCCGGGCCGCCCCGGTCGCGGGGTCCCGGACCGCCCGGGTCGCCGCGTGACGCAACCGCGCCGCGGCCGGCACCGTTCCGGGTCCTGTTCCCGCCCGGCGCACCGGCCGGTGCGTAGGCTGGACGGACCCCCCTGCCCCTCGGCCCCAGGACAGACCATGACCCGCTCGCCGCTGCCCCGCCCCCTCGCCCTGGCCCTGTGCGCCGCGCTCCTCCTGACCGGCTGCGCCCAGGGCGCCGGCAGCGGCTCGGCGGCGACACCGGCGGCGGACGCGTCGCCGTCGTCGGCCGCCCCCTCCCCGACCCCCGTGCCCGCGGAGCCCGCGGAGCTGATCGGCGGGGGCACCGAGGTGTTCCCCGACCGGCGGATGGTCGCCCTCTACGGCCGCCCCGGGACGCCGGCGCTGGGCGTGCTCGGGGAGCAGGGCCCCGAGGAGTCGGCCGTCCGGGCGAAGGAGCTCGCCGCCCAGTACGAGCCCTTCAGCGACGTGCCCGTGGTCCCCGCCTTCGAGATCATCGCGACCACGGCCTCCGCGGGCCCCGGCGAGGACGGGGACTACTCCGAGGAGCTCCCGGTCGAGGAGCTGCGCCCGTACGTGGAGGCCGCGGCGGAGCACGGCGTCTACGTGGTGCTGGACCTCCAGCCCGGCCGGCAGGACTTCCTGAGCCAGGCGCAGCAGTACCAGGAGCTGCTCGAGCTCCCCAACGTGGGCCTGGCCCTGGACCCGGAGTGGCGGCTGGGGCCGGACCAGGTGCACATGGTGCAGATCGGCTCGGTGGACGCCGCGGAGATCAACGCGACCACGGCGTGGCTCGCCGGCCTGACCCGGGACCACGACCTGCCGCAGAAGGTGGTGGTCCTGCACCAGTTCGCGGAGTCGATGATCACGAACCGCCACCTCGTGGACGCCTCCCGCCCGGAGCTCGCGCTGGTCCTGCACGCCGACGGCCACGGCACCCCGGAGCTGAAGACGGGCACGTGGGAGCGGCTGCAGCAGGGCCTGCCGGAGGGGATCCGGATGGCGTGGAAGAACTTCTACGACGAGGACACGCCCACCTTCACGCCGGAGGAGACGTCCGCGATCGAGCCGCAGCCATGGTTCGTCTCCTACCAGTGAGCCCTGCCGGCCCGGGATCCTCGCGCCTACGATGAGGACGGGCGGCCCGGCAGCCCGCCGGACCGGCGACCGAGGAGGACCCCATGAAGGCACTCGTCTACCACGGACCGGGCCGCAAGGCCTGGGAGGAGGTCCCGGACCCGACCCTCCAGGACCCCACCGACGTCATCGCGAAGGTCGACACGACCACCATCTGCGGCACCGACCTGCACATCCTCAAGGGCGACGTCCCCGCCGTCGTCGACGGCCGGGTCCTCGGCCACGAGGCGGTCGGCACGATCACCGAGGTCGGGGACGCCGTGACCGGGCTGGAGCCCGGCGACCGGATCATCATCCCCGCGGTCACCAACTGCGGGAAGTGCTCCTACTGCAGGAACAACCAGCCCTCCCACTGCCAGACCCTGGGCGGCGTGGGATGGGTGTTCGGGCACCTCATCGACGGCACGCAGGCCGAGTACGTGCGCGTGCCGTTCGCGGAGACCTCCGTGCACAAGGTCCCGGAGGGTCTCGACGACGAGGACGTCCTGTTCCTGACCGACGCCCTGCCCACGGGCTTCGAGATCGGCATCCTCAACGGCAACACGAAGCCCGGCGACACGGTCGCGATCGTGGGCGCGGGGCCGGTGGGCCTGGGCGCGGTCATGACGGCGAACCTCTGCGGCGCCGGGCGCGTCATCACCGTGGACCTCGACGAGAACCGGATGGACAAGGCCCTCGAGCTCGGGGCCACGGACAAGGTCAACGCCGGGGACCCGGACGCCGTCGAGCGGATCAGGGCGCTGTCCCCGGACGGCCTCGGCGTGGACGTGGCCATCGAGGCCGTGGGCGTGCCCCAGACCTTCCGGACCTGCCTGGACGTGGTCCGGCCCTACGGCACGGTGGCCAACGCCGGCGTGCACGGCAAGCCGGTGGAGCTGCCCCTGGACCGGATGTGGATCTCCAACGTCCGCATCAACATGGGGCTCGTGGACTGCCGCACCGTGGGCAGCCTGCTCAACATGGTCCGGTCCGGCCGGCTGGACGCGAAGGCGATGGCCACCCACCGCTTCACCATGTCCCAGATGGAGGAGGCCTACGAGCTGTTCGGCAACGCCGCGCAGCACCGCGCGGTGAAGGTGGTCATCACGGCGGACTGAGCCGCCGGCCCGGCGCTTGCTAGCGTGTGCCCGTGCGGACCGACAGACTCCAGAGCCCCCGGCAGCGCAGGACCATCGACCGGCTGGCCCGGTGGCTCGTCCGCGCCCACGGGACCGAGCCCGGATGGGACGCGCTCGTGCTGGACGTCCTGAGCGTGGGCCGGGACCTGCGCCTGCAGGTGCGAGAGGTCCGCGGCGACCGCACGACCTGCCGCCCCGTGGACGCCGAGGGCCTGCGCAGCACCCCGCGCCGGCTGGCCCGGGCCCTCCAGGAGGACTACGCCGACCTCGTGGACGGGTCGTGGCTGTCCGCCACGCTGATCGTCACCGTGGCCGGGCGGCGCTGGCAGCGCCCCGGCGTGGAGCTCGTGCTCAACTACGACGACGACCCCGCCCTCCCGGCGCACGCCCCGCACCCGGTCGCCGCGGAGGACTGGCGCCGGCACCTCGGGCGCTACCGGAGGATGGACCACAGGATCCCGGCCTGGCTGCGGGAGCGCCTGGCCGCGGCCGGCCTCGACGTCCCGGAGCGCTGAGCGGGCGCTGTTCGCCCTGGGGGGAATGACCCCTTCCGGGGCGCCCCGCCTGTTCCCTCAGCATGCTGAGGGGTCTACGCTGGTAGCACCTGTTCACCGACCGGAGGGAGAGCCCATGGGACTCGGAGACAAGATCAGCAACGCCGCGGAGAAGGCGAGCGGCACCGCGAAGGAAAAGGTCGGCGACGCCACCGACAACCGCGACCTCCAGGCCGAGGGCCAGGCGGACAAGCTGTCCGGCAGCGCCAAGCAGGCCGGCGAGAACGTCAAGGACGCGGGCAAGAACTTCAAGGACGGAATGTAGCAGCACGGTTCAGCCGTCGAACCAGCCGGAGGGCCCCGGTGTCGCAGTCGACACCGGGGCCCTTCGCCGTGCTCCGCCTTCCCCGCCGCCGCGAGGGGTCGCGTTCCGTCTCCTGCCGCCGCGAGGGGTCGCGTTCCGCCTCCTGCCACCGCGAGGGGTCGCGTCCTGTCGGATTGCGCCGCTCGTACCGGCAGAACACGACCCGCCGGCACGAGGGGGTCGCGGATCGCGCCTCGTCACGCGACGGCGCACCGCCTCCCGGTTGCGATGGCACATCCTGGGTAGCCTGGGGCCATGCCGCAGACCTTCCCGGAGTCCCCGGAGTTCCCGCCCGGCTTCGAAGCGGAGCAGTGCGTCTGGGAGGCGTTGCGGGCGCAGCTCCCCGAGGACGCGGTGCTGATCTCGGGGCAGCGCATCACCGGGGACGAGGTCGAGGCGGAACTGGATCTCCTGGTGCTGTGGCCGGGTGTGGGCAACGCGGTGATCGAGGTGAAGGGCGGGGACATCTCGGTCCGGAACGGGCAGTGGCACCAGTCCGGCCGGGGTGGGGCGCACCGGCTGAAGCGGTCGCCGCTGGAGCAGGCCCGGTCCGGGATGCACGCCCTCCTGGACTACCTGGCGCCGCGGCTGTCCCGCGGGGGCGGGCGGACCACGTTCTTCGCGGCCCTGCCCTACACGCGCCTGCCCGGGGACTGGGACGTCCCCGACGCCCCGCGGGACCGGCTGTTCGACCGCACCGACCTGGACGGCATCGCCGGACGGCTGAACCAGGTGCTGCGCCGCAGCACACAGGCCTACCGCCCACCGGACGCGTCCACCGTGGAGCTGATCGTCAAGAACCTGCGCCGCACCCACCTGTCCCTGTGCAACGTGCAGGACCTCGCCCGGGAGCTCGAGGACTCCGGCAACCAGCTCACCCGGGAGCAGGAGCGCACCCTGTCCCTGCTGCGGTGGCAGCACCGCGCGCAGATCACCGGAGGCGCCGGTTCCGGCAAGACCCACCTGGCCATGCTCAAGGCCCGCCGGCTGACCCGCGACGGGCACCGCACGGCGCTCGTGTGCTACTCCCGGGGACTCGCACGGTACTTCGAGCTGATGTCCCGGGCGTGGCCGGAGGAGGAGCGCCCGGCGTACATCGGCCTGTTCCACCGGCTGCCCGTCGAATGGGGCGCGGAGCCCGGCGAGGACGACGACCCCGACTACTGGGAGCACCGGCTCCCCCAGCGGCTGCGGGAGCTGGCCGCCGCCCGTCCGGACGGGGACCGGTTCGACGCGATCGTCGTGGACGAGGGACAGGACTTCGGGGAGCTGTGGTGGGAGGCGCTGGTCCAGTGCCTCGGGGACCCGGACCGGGGCGTGCTGTTCGTGTTCACCGACGAGCACCAGCGCATCTTCGACCGGGACGGGCACGCCCCCATCGACCTCAACCCGTTCCCGCTGGACGACAACCTGCGCAACACGGCCACCATTGCCCGGGCCTTCGCCCCGCTCGCCCGGGAGCCGCAGCGGTGCCGGAACGGGGAGGGCCCGGCGGTGCGGTTCGTCGACGTCGAGCCGGGGGCCGTCCTGGAGCTTGCCGACGACGCCGTGGTCGCCCTCCAGGACGAGGGGTGGGACCCGGGCCGCATCGCGCTGCTGACCACCGGCAGGCGCCACCCGGTGCAGCGGGAGATCGTGGACACGGAAGGCTTCGGAGCCTACTGGGACGGGCACTTCGCGGAGGAGGACGTCTTCTACGGGCACGTCCTGGGCTTCAAGGGCCTCGAGCGCTCGGCCGTGGTCCTGGCGGTCAACGGCTTCCAGGACATGGTCCGGGCCCAGCACATGGTCTACGTGGGCATGTCCCGCGCGAGGTCCCTGCTCGTCGTCGTCGGACCCCGGGAGGTCGTGGAGGAGGCCGCCGGCCCGCGTCTGATGGCCGCGCTCGACGCGGGCGAGGCATGGCGCCCGCCCGCGGGCTGACCCGGAGCCGCCCCTGCCGGCGGGCCGGTCAGGTCAGGTCGCTGATCAGCCGCGCCAGGATGTCGTTCATCGCCAGCAGCCCGATGAGCTCGTTGCCCTGGACCACCACCAGGCGGTTGAGCCGGAAGCGGGTCATCAGCGCCGCGGCCTGGTTCACGGACAGGTCCTCGCCGACCGTGACCACCGGCTTGACCGCGGCGTCGTAGACGTTGAGGAGATCCACGTCCCCCTCCTCCGCCACGATGGCCTGCAGCAGCTCGCTGTAGCTGAGCAGCCCGTAGCCGTCGTGGGGGTGCTGCGGCTCCACCACCAGGCTCTTGACCTGGCGGGTGCTCATGGTCGACAGCGCCTCCCGCAGGGTGCTGTAGGGGGAGATGGTGATGACGTCGCGCACCATGACGTCCTTGACGGTCAGCACGGGGTTCCTCCTGGGAATCTCGGACGGTGGGAAACTCGGACGGAGCTCGATCGGGGTTCGAACGGGCGTCGGGTCAGGCGCCCTCGCGGCGCATGTGCTCCTCGAACCGGGCGACCTGCTGCATGTCGATGCCCGTGAGGTGGTCGATGGGGATGCTGAAGGCGATGCCGCGGGAGCCGCCGCCGCCGTCGACGAGCAGGTCGTGCATCACCTTGAGGATGGGCGTGGCCAGGTGCGTGCCCACGACCATCAGGAGCACGGTCTGGGCGCCCTCGAACGTCAGGCCGAAGAAGGTGCGCTTGGTCTCGCCCCCGATGCCCTTGCCCGGGAGGATGGTCACCCCCGTGGCCCCGGCGCGCTGGGCCCGCTCGATGACGGTGTCCTCGAGCTCGTCGGGGGCGATGACCACCACGGCGGTGAACTTCATGTCGGCTCCTTCTGCAGGCGGGGGATCCTCTCCAGGATCATGGCGTACCCGAGCACCGAGATGATCGGGAAGATGGACGCGAAGGCGATCAGGCCGAAGCCGTCGATCAGCACGTCCCGCCCCTCGATCGCGCCCGCGAGCCCGATGCCGAGGGCGGTCACGAGGGGCACGGTGACCTCCGAGGTGGTGACGCCGCCGAGGTCGAAGGCGAGGGCCACGATGTGCTTCGGCGCCAGCAGGACCAGGACGATGACCACGGCGTAGGCGGCCATGATCACGTAGTGCAGCGGTGCTCCCACGAGGATGCGGTACACGCCCAGGGTGATGCCGACCGCCACGCCGACGGCCACGACGAGCCGGATGGCGGAACCACTGATCCGGCCCGGCGAGGCCGCCTCGGCCTGCTCGCCGATGGCCACCAGGGCCGGCTCGGCCATGGTCGTGGCGAAGCCGATGAGCAGGGCGAAGAGCAGGATGAGGGCGGGCGCTCCGCGCTCGATCAGCTGCTCCGCCATGATCGTCCCGATGGGGAAGAGCCCCATCTTGAGGCCGACGACGAACGCGTACAGCCCCACGAGGACCATCACGAAGCCCACGGCCACGCGCAGCGGGTGGGCCACCCCGTGCCGCAGCACCACGTACTGGAAGAACAGGACCACGAGCACCATGGGCAACACGTCCCGGACCATCTCCGCGAGCCCCAGCACGTGCTCGAGGGCCCAGTGCACCGGGGCGCCCCCGGACCCGGCGGCGCCGACGGCCTCGGCGTCGCCGAACGTGTAGACCCAGATCCCGTACAGCTGCACGCCGATCATCGGCACCATGACGCACAGGGCCACGAGGCCGAAGCCGTCCGAGAGCGCGCTGCGGCCCCGGATCGAGTTGGCGAGACCGATCCCGATGGCGGCGATCAGCGGCACGGTGACGATGTTCGTGGTGACGCCGCCGGAGTCGTAGGCGAGGCCCACGATCTCCGGCGGGGCGACGTACGTGGCGACCAGGACGAGCACGTAGCCGGGCAGCAGCAGCCTCTGCACCGCCCAGCCCCGCAGGATGCGCAGGATGCCGAGGACGAGCACCGCGCCCACGGACACGGCGATGACGAGGCGCAGCACGAGGGCGCTGATCCGTCCCTCGCTGACGAGCTCGGCCTGCTCGGCCACGGCGATCAGCGCGGGCTCGGCGACCACGGCGGCGAAGCCGAT
This sequence comes from Kocuria sp. CCUG 69068, assembly GCF_020833785.1. Classification (NCBI taxonomy): domain Bacteria; kingdom Bacillati; phylum Actinomycetota; class Actinomycetes; order Micrococcales; family Micrococcaceae; genus Kocuria; species Kocuria sp. CCUG 69068. The sequence continues at coordinate 7,946 of NZ_PDDL01000025.1, read as the reverse complement.
GGCGAAGCCGAACGGGAGCAGCAGCCCCAGGGCGCCGCGGCGGGCGAACTGGTTGGCCAGGTTCTTGCCGACCGGGAACACGCTGAGGTCGAGGCCCTGCAGGAACAGGGCGATGCCGACGCCCACGACCAGCAGCCCGGCGACGAGCCGCAGGGGCTGCTCCGGGACCTCCCGGAACACGGCCAGCTGGAACACCACGACCACCACCACGATGGGCAGCAGACTCCGCAGGGCCTTCAGGAACTCCCGGGAGAAGTGCGTGAGGTGCTCCATGGGCGCTGCCGGACCTCCTCCGGGGGAGCCGCGGGCGGGGTGTCTCCCGCCAGTCTGTCGCGGCCGGCCCGGGGCCGTCTATCGGGTGCTGTCGGTGGCCTCGTCGGCGTCGTCGCCGGACTCGACGCCGGCGAGCTCCTCCTGGGAGCCGTGCCCGGTGCGCGCCCGGGTGCGGGCGTCGACGGCCAGCAGGGCGAGGACGACGACGCAGCCGGCCGCCGCCGCGAGCAGCTGGATCCACCAGTCCCCCTCGGGGGAGAGCAGCGTGCGGTCCTCGAGCTGCCAGGGCCACAGCGTGCGCAGGGCGCCGAGCATGAGCCCGGTGAGCGCCAGCATGGTGACGCGGTGGTGGTGGTCGAGGAGCCACTGCAGGCCCTTGACGATGACCACCATGCCCAGGGCCGCCCCGAGGAAGAACAGGGACAGATAGCCGAGGTCGAGCTCGTCGACGGCCCGCAGCGTCGGCTGGTAGAGCCCGATCGTCAGAAGCAGGAAGGAGCCGGAGAGCCCGGGGAGCAGCAGCGCGGACACCGCGACCATGGCCGCGAGCACGATGAGCAGCGGCGCGGGGGCCACCGTGGTGGGCGGCACGGACACGAGCACGAACGCGAGCACGGCCGCGAGCGCCACGACGGCGGCGTCCCGGGCCCGCAGGGCCCCGCCCGCCAGACGGAGGGGCACTCCGATGGAGGCCAGGACCATGCCGAAGAACAGCGCCCGCATGGTGACGGGGTACTCCTCGACGAGGTGGCTCATGGGCCCGGCCACGGTGAGCAGGGCCGCGACCATGCCGATCACCACGGGCACCACGATCCGCCAGTGGACCCGGGCCAGGTGGTGGCGCACCCCGGCGGCGCGGTCGGGCCCGAGCAGCGCCCGCCTGCCGGCGGAGACCACGTGCCCGGCGGAGTTGATGAGCTCGTCGTAGATGCCGACCACGAGGGCCACGGTGCCGCCGCTGACCCCGGGGACGGTCTCGACCACGCCGATGAGCGCGCCGCGCACCACGTTGCCCGGGATGCTGCGGCGGACCTCCCCGCCGGGGGTGGTCGTGGCGGTGGTCGTGGTGGCCGGCGGTGTCGAGGGACGGTCCGGGGGCGACGAGGGCGTCACAGGTGCTCCTGGGCAGGGGAAGAGGGGACGCCTGCCAGGGTACCGGGGCGGGCGCCCGCCCCGGCGGCCCCGGGTGTGCCGCCGGACACGCGTGCGTAGACTGGCCCGACCGCACGAGCCTTCGACCCAGGAGCCCGCCATGAGCCCCAACCACGTCGGTTTCGCCCTGATCCTGCTGGCAGCGCTGTTCCTCGTGGGGAAGTGGTTGCGGGTCCGGGTGCGGTGGATCCAGAAGATCTTCCTGCCCAGCTCCATCATCGCGGGCTTCCTCGCCCTGCTCGCCGGGCCCCAGGTCCTGGGCCGGGTCGGGGAGGCCGCCGGGGTCGGCTGGCTCGCGGACGGGGGCGTGTTCACCCCGGAGATCCTCGAGGTCTGGGCCGCCCTGCCCAGCCTGCTCATCAGCGTGGTCTTCGCGACGCTCTTCCTCGGGGCGTCCATCCCCGGTCCGCGGCGCGTCGCCCGGCTCGCCGGCCCGCAGCTGTCGGTGGGTCTCGCCTTCGGCTCCGGCCAGTACGTCGTCGGCCTGCTGCTGGTGATCGCGGTCCTCGGTCCCCTGTTCGGGATCTCCCCCATGGCCGGGGCCCTCATCGAGATCGGCTTCGAGGGCGGCCACGGCACCGCGGCCGGGATGCGCCCCGTGATGGAGGAGCTCGGCTTCGAGGAGGGCGCGGACCTGGCCCTGGGCATGGCCACGATCGGTCTGGTGGGCGGCATCGTCATCGGGATCGCCGTCATCAACTGGGGTGTGCGCACCGGCCGCACCAAGGTGCTCAAGGGCAACGTGGAGCAGTCCGTCGAGGAGCAGAAGGGCCTCTACCGCCGGGACGAGAACATCCCCGCGGCCATGATGACCTCCCGGCCGGCCTCGATCGAGCCGCTGACCCTGCACGTGGCCGTGGTGGGCATCGCGATCCTCATCGGCTACCTCATCCTCACGGCCCTGCAGTGGGTCGAGCAGGCCCTCTGGGCGGACACCGTGGAGCTGCTCGCGTTCGTGCCCCTGTTCCCGCTCGCCATGCTGGGCGGCGTGGTGGTGCAGCTGGTGATGGACTGGCGGGGCATCGGCCACCTGCTGGACCACCAGATGATGCTGCGCATCCAGGGGCTCGCCCTCGACTTCCTGATCCTCGCCGCGATCGCGACCCTGTCCCTCACCGCGATCGCCGCGAACTGGGAGGTCTTCCTGGTCCTGTCCGTCGCCGGCGTCGTCTTCTGCACCGGCTTCCTGCTCCTCTTCGTGCCCAAGGTCATCCCCGACTACTGGCTCGAGCGCGGCATCGCGGACTTCGGCCAGTCCATGGGCGTCACCGCCACCGGCCTCATCCTGATGCGCATCGCCGACCCGCACGACGAGAGCCCGGCGATGGAGGCCTTCGGCTACAAGCAGCTGTTCTTCGAGCCGTTCTTCGGCGGCGGGCTGATCACCGCCGCCTCGGTGCCGCTGATCTACCAGTTCGGCCCGTGGCCGCTGCTCGTCGTGATGTCGGTGCTGTTCGTGGTGGCGCTGGTCGGCGGCATGGCCTACCGCCGCCGGCTCGTGGCGGCCGGCTCCGCCGACGCCGTGCACGCCCGGCAGGCCTGACGGGCCATGAGCGACGTCCTCGTGGCCACCGGTCACGGGCAGATGCCCGTCCACGTGGCGGTGCCCGACGGCCCGGGGCCCTGGCCCGGGGTGGTGCTCGTGCACGACTTCACCGGGATGAGCCAGGACCTGCGCCACCAGGCGGACTGGCTGGCGGGCGAGGGGTTCCTCGCCGTGGCCCCGGATCTCTTCCACTGGGGCGGCCGGCTCCGCTGCCTGCGCACGATCATGAAGGACATCGGCGCCCGCCGGGGACGCACGTTCGACGACGTCGAGGCGGCGCGGTCCTGGCTCGCCGCGCGCCCCGACTGCACGGGCCGGATCGGGGTCGTCGGCTTCTGCATGGGCGGCGGCTACGCGCTCGCCCTCGCCGTGGAGCACGGGTTCTCGGCCGCGAGCACGAACTACGGCGGATGCCCCGAGGGCGCCGAGCAGTGGCTCCCGGACGCCTGCCCCATCGTGGGCAGCTACGGCGGGGCGGACACCACTCCCCTGGGCGCCGACGCCGGCCGCCGCCTGGAGGGCATCCTCACCGAGACCGAGGTGGCGCACGACATCAGGATCTACCCCGGGGTGGGCCACGGCTTCATGAACGACCACGACCCCGAGGACCTCTCGCCGATGCTGCGGGTGCTCGGCCGGTTCAGCCGCACGGCCTACGACGACCCGGCCACCCAGGACGCCCGGCGCCGGATCGTCGCGTTCTTCGACCGGCACCTGCGGGAGCCGGCCGGTCCGGACGGAGCGCAGGACTCCGAGGGCTGAGCACCCGGCGCGAGGGCGCGCACGACACGGATGACGGTGTGCGACGACGAATTCGTGACGTGTTGTTGTTCACGCGCCCGGCCGGGACGGCCGTCACAGAACGCCGCCCTCGGGACCCCTCGGGCAACCGTTGCAGGTTGCCGACCGGACGGGGGTGTGACCAAGCTCAAGACCTGCGGGCCGTTTGTCAAATCGGGGTCGCTGCGCAGGTCACCGCGGGCAGTGCACCATGGAAGCACACACGAACGAAGACTTGATGGGAGGTGGCGGAATGACCGCTGCTGAGAAGTGGATGACCGACCTGAGCCAGATCCAGCCCGGTGACCGGCTCGAGATCTGGGACGAGTTCTACGAGAGCTGCGTCGGCACCGTGGGGCAGGTCTCGCACCCCCTGGGCGTCCTGTGGGTCCTCGAGGCCGGCACCGGCGTCCGCCGGCTGTTCTCCTTCGAGGACTGCCGCCTGCGCCCCGCGCCCCTGGCCCTCGCGGCCTGACCGGACACGGTCCACGACGCCCGATCGGGCCGGTTCGCACCGGCGCCCGGTCGGGCGTCGTCGTGCTCTGGGCCCGCCCGGCCGCGCACGGCAGGATGGACCCATGAGCATCCTCATCGGCCTGGACATCGGCGGCACCACGACCCACGGCCTGCGGGCCGAGGACGGCCGCCCGGTACAGGAGGCCGTCGGCGGCAGCGCCAACGTGCAGAACGTCAGCCCCGCCCAGGCCTCCCGCGCCCTCGCCGGCGTCCTCGGTGAGCTGGGCGCCTCCGCCGCGGACGTGGTCGTGGCGGGGGCGGGCGGCGTCGACACGCCCGCGGACGCCGAGGCGCTGCGCGCGCTCATCGCCCCGCACACGGGGGCGGCGCGGATCGTCGTCGTGCACGACACCCGGCTGGTCCTGGCCGCCGGCGGGTGCAGCACCGGCATCGCGGTCATCGCCGGCACCGGCTCCGCCGCCTGGGGCGCCACCCCGGACAGCCGGGAGGCCCGGGCCGGCGGCTGGGGGCACCTGCTGGGCGACGAGGGCAGCGGCTACTGGCTCGGCCGGGAGCTCGTGCGCCGCGCCCTCGCCCGGCTCGACGACGGGCTGCGACCCGACGCCCTGGACCGGGCGGTGCTGGCGCACTGCGGGCTTCCCGAGCCCGGTCAGCTCATCGAACGCTTCCACAGCGGCGCGGACCGCGGGTTCTGGGCCGGGCTCTCCCGGGTCGCCTTCGAGGCCGCGGCGCACGACGACGACGCCCTGCAGCTGGTGGACCGCGCGGCCGGGGCGCTGGCCGATCTCGCCGCCACCGTGTCCCGGCGGCTGGAGCTGACCGGCCCGGTGGTGGTGGGCGGTGGCCTGGCACGGCACCAGCCGCTGCTGCGGGACCGGCTGCAGCAGGCCGCCGCGGCCCGCGGTCTCGGGGAGCTGCGGGTGCTCGAGCGCGATCCCGTGCACGGCGCCCTGCGTCTCGGCGAGCGCCGGTGACGGCAGAGCCGCCGGGGAGCCCTACCCTGAACGGGTGACCACCCTCGCTCCCGCCCGCGGCCCCCGGCTGCGCCCGACCCTCTACGTGCTGGCCGCCGTCGTCTCCGTCCAGTTCGGAGGGGCCCTCGCCGCCGTCCTGGTGCCCCTGATCGGGGCGTCCGCCACGGTGACCATGCGGCTGCTCATCAGCGCCGCGATCATGCTGGCCGTCATCCGGCCGCGGCTGCGCGGCCGGAGCCGGGAGGCGTGGCGGTCCGGCCTGTTCTTCGGGGCGGCCCTGGCGGGCATGAACTTCGCGTTCTACCAGTCCCTGGCCACCCTCCCGCTGGGCGTGGCCGTGACCATCGAGTTCCTGGGCCCCCTCGCCCTGTCCGCCGTGCTCTCCCGCCGCGGCCGGGACGTCCTCGCCGTGGCGGCGGCCCTGGGCGGGATCGTGCTCATCTCCCAGGCCCTCACCGTGCCGTGGGCGGAGCTCGACCTCGCCGGCATCGCCTGGGCGGCGCTGGCCGGGGCGGGCTGGGCCGCCTACATCCTGGGCAGCCGGTCCGCGGGCCGGCACTTCGACCAGCTGGACGGTCTCGCCGTGGCCCTGGTCGTGGCGGCGGTCCTGGTCACCCCGGTGGGTGTCCTCACGGCGCACGTCCCCGCCCTGACGTGGGGCGTGCTGGGCGCGGGGGTGGGGATCGCGATGCTCTCCTCCGTGGTCCCCTACTCCCTCGAGCTGCTCGCGCTGCGGGCCATCCCGCCCAAGGTCTTCGGGATCCTGCTGAGCCTGGAGCCCGCGGTCGCGGCCCTCGCCGGGCTGCTGGTGCTCGGGCAGGCGCTCACGGGCCTGCAGCTCGTGGGCATGGGCCTGGTCGTGACCGCGAGCGCCGTGGTCATGGTCGGCGGGAGCTCCCCCGAGCTCGCCGCGGACGCCGCGGCGGACCCGGCGGCCCGCAGGAACTGATCAGCCCCCTGTTCAATGTCGGACGGCCGTGATGGGATGGAGACCATGGAAGCCAACGAGATCATGGACCGCATCCGCTCCGCCCGGGACCACGCCCTGGAGCAGGAGCGCGAGGAGCGCAGCAACATCGAGAACGCCGACACCGCGGACAAGCAGGGCGCGGCGAGCGTGCGCCTGGCCACCCGGCAGGCCGTGCGGGAGGCCTTCGACGACATCCTCGGCGAGAGCACCGACCCCGGGCAGGACAGCTGAGCGCCCGGACGGCCGCGCGCCCGGCCGGCGTGACGAGCGTCCCCGGAGTCCTCCGGTGACCCGCACGGCCGTGGTCGGCGCGGGCATCGTCGGCCTGGCCGCTGCCCACGCCCTGCGGGCGCGCGGCACCGACGTGACCCTGTACGAGTCCGGGCCGCCCGGCGGCGGGCAGTCCGCCGGGCAGGGCCGGATCTTCCGGCACGCCCACGAGGACCCCCGGCTGGTGGCGCTGGTCGCCCGCAGCCGGGCCCTGTGGCGGGAGTGGGAGCAGGAGTTCGGCGTCGAGCTGGTCTCCCCCGACGGCGCCGTGGCGATCGGGGACGGCGTCGAGGACAAGCTCCGCACCCTGGAGCCGTTCGAGGACGTCCCCGTGCGGCGCCTGTCGCCCGAGGAGCTGCACGAGCGGCTGCCGCTGCTGGCCGACTGGACCGGCCCGGCGATGCTCGACGTCCGCGGCGGCGCCATCCGCACCCTCGCCGCCGTCGCGGCGCTGTCGCGCCGGCTCGAGGAGTCGATGCTGCGCGAGCACGTGCTCGCGGCCCGGCGCACGGGCACGGGAGCGGTGGAGGTGCGCACCGGGACCACCTGCGAGACCTACGACCACGTGGTGCTGTGCGCCGGCCGGGGCACCGCCCCGCTGGCCCGCGGCGCCGGGCTCGACCTGCCCGTGGAGGTGGGCGCCCACGTCCGCCTCACGTTCGCCCTGGCCCCGGACGGACCGGCCCTTCACGGTTCGGTCCCGGACGGAGCACCCTCCGGTACCGCCCGAGGCCTGCCGACCCTCCAGGACGGCAGCGGGGCCTTCGGCGAGACCGGCGTGTACGCCGCGCCGTATCCGGACGGCCGCCACTTCTCGGTGGGCCTCAGCGCCGACACGCCCGCCCACCCGGATGGCGGCCTCGCCGACCCCGCGGCGCTCGCCGCCCTGGCCGACCGGACCGTCTCCTACGTGCGGCGCGCCCTGCCCGGCCTGGACCCGCGCCCGGTGGACCACGTGCACTGCTGGGTCACCCGGCTGCCCTGGGGCGACGACGGCGTGGGGATCTGGTCCGAGGACGGGCTCACCGCCCTCGCCGGGCACAACCTGTTCAAGCAGGCCCCCGCGCTCGGCGAGGCGCTCGCCGGGACCGTGCTGACCGGCACGGTCCCCGGCCACCTCCACCACGGGGAGCGGCTGGGCCGCTCGGCCGGCTGAGCGGGTCCGTTAGCTGTGATGTCCAGGGAGGTTGGTCAGGCGGGTGACCGGTGGCTGGCCTCCAAGTGCGGAGTGGGCTCGATGATGATTGTAGAAGTGCAGCCAGCCCGGTAGGGCATCGTCGCGCTCTGCCGTGGAGGGGTAGAACCGGGCGTAGGCCCAGCCGTCGGCCAGGGTGCGGTGGAAGCGTTCGATCTTGCCGTTGGTCTGGGGCCGGTAGGGGCGGGTGCGTTTGGTCTTGATGCTCAGCTCGGCGCAGGCCTGGGCCCAGGCATGGGAGCGGTAGCAGGACCCGTTGTCCGAGAGCACCCGCTCCACGGTGACGCCCTGGTCGGCGAACCACGCCCT
>NZ_PDDL01000249.1:0-903 GCF_020833785.1 Kocuria sp. CCUG 69068 | reverse complement strand
ACTCCACGGCCGTGGAGTCCGCCGTCGAGGCGGCCGGGCAGTGGGTCGCCGCAGGCGGCGCCGCCACCTTCCGCACCCGCCGCGCCCAGGGCGTCCAGGGCCGCGCGTGCCTGCACCCCGGTGCCGAGCGGCTGCCCCGGGAGGTCCAGGACCTGCTGGTGGACGTGCGCGCCGCGGGCGGCACGGTCGTGGCCACGGGCGGCTGTTTCGACGTCCTGCACGCCGGCCACATCGCCTCCCTCGACGCCGCGCGCCGGCTCGGCGACGCGCTGGTGGTGCTGTTGAACTCCGACGACTCCGTGCGCCGGCTCAAGGGCCCGGGCCGGCCGGTGGTCGGCCAGGAGGACCGTGCCCGCGTGCTGGCCGCCCTCCGCAGCGTCGACGCGGTGGTCGTCTTCGACGAGGACGACCCCCGCGCGGCCCTGTCCGTCCTGCGCCCCGACGTGTGGGTGAAGGGCGGCGACTACACCCCCGAGCAGCTTCCCGAGGCCGTGGACGTGCGCGGCTGGGGCGGGGAGGTCACCGTCCTGCCCTACCTCTCCGGGCGCTCCACCACGGCGATCCTCCAGCGGGCCGGCCGTGAGGGCTGAGCCCCGCGGCCCCCGCACCGTGGCCCCGGGCGAGGTCGGGGCGGGCGACGTGCTGGTGCTGCGCGCCCTCGGCCTGGGCGACGGCCTGACCGGCGTGGCGCCCCTGCGCGGGGTCCGGCGCATGCTGCCCCGGCACCGGCTCGTGCTGGCCGCGCCCGAGGGCATCGGCACCTGGCTGGCCGAGCTGGGCGTGGTGGACGCGGTCCTGCCCACGTCCGGGCTCGGCCCGCTCCCGCCGCTGTCCGGCGGGCACGTGGCGGTCAACCTGCACGGGCGCGGCCCGCTCAGCCACGAGCTGCTGCTCGCCACCGGC
>NZ_PDDL01000248.1:0-1078 GCF_020833785.1 Kocuria sp. CCUG 69068 | reverse complement strand
TCGACGCGGCCCTGGCCGCCGGGGCCGCCGGCGCACGGATGACCGGCGGGGGCTTCGGCGGCTCCGCGATCGCCCTCGTGCCCGCCGCTGGGCCGACGTGCTCGGCCTGAGCCTGCCGCCGCACGTGTGGCACGCCACCAGGCGGCCGGTGCTGCGCACCGGCGAGACCTTCGCGGCGGTCTGCGCGGCCCTCGGCCGGATCGCCAACGACGTCCTGCTGCTCTCCCGCCCCGAGCTCGGCGAGCTGCGGGAACCGGCCGTCGAAGGGCGCGGCGTGTCCTCGGCGATGCCGCAGAAGCAGAACCCGGTGCTGTCCGTGCTGCTCAAGCGCACCGCCCTGACGGCGCCGCAGCTCGTGGCCCAGCTCCACGTCGCCGCCGCCCAGTTCGTCGACGAGCGCCCCGACGGCGCCTGGCACACGGAGTGGCCGGCACTGCGGGAGCTCGCCCGGCTCGCCGTCGCGGCGTCGTCGCACGCGGCCGAGCTCACGGCCGGGCTCACCGTGGAGAGCGCCCGGATGCGGGCCAACCTGGACGCGTCGGGTCCCGCCGTGCTCGCCGAGCGGATCAGCGCGGAGCTCGCGCCCCTGCTGCCGCCCGCCGCCGACGGCGCCACGGGGCGGCAGCGCGTGCAGGGGGTCGTGCGCGAGCACGCGACCGACGGACCGGGCATGCTCGACGCCCTCGTGGGCCTCGCCGCCGGCACCGCCCTGGCCGACGGCACCCCCGTGGACCGGGACGTCGTGGCCGGGCTGCTCGACCCCGCCGGGTACCTCGGGGCCAACGACCTGCTGATCGACCGCGTGCTCGCGCAGCACCGCCGGTCCGCGAACGACCGTCCGTCCATCACCCGGACCAGCCCAGGAGCATCCGCATGACCGTCCCCGTCCTCACCCCCGTCGAGTTCTCGACCCGCCGGGCCCCGTCGCCGCGGGCGCCCCTGCTGGTGCTGGGCCCGGGGCTCGGCACCTCCGCCGCCTCGCTGTGGTCCGCCGCGGCGCACCTGCTGGAGGCCGACCTGCGCGTGGTCGGCTGGGACCTCCCCGGCCACGGCGGCTCCGCGCCCGCCGACGAGCCGT
>NZ_PDDL01000247.1:0-1128 GCF_020833785.1 Kocuria sp. CCUG 69068 | reverse complement strand
AACGTGGGACATGAAGGCCTCCGGTGGGTGAAGCGGTGAACTAGACAGCTCCACTTCACTACCGGAGGCCTTCCCGTGTCAGCCCGACTCACCGCCTTGCGGCGGGACAACCTCCCTGGACATCACAGCTAGTCCAGAAACCGCCGCCACCAGATCCCCACCACCACAGCACCCGGAACCAAGGCAACAACAGTGCCCACCACGAAGTCTTCGACCAGGACGCCGATCACCGCAGCCAGCAGACCCACCTGCACCCCGGCCAGCAACACCAGGATCCAGGCCATGTCGCGACGCTGCCGGGTCTTCCACTCCGCACGCCTTCTGTGCATTCGTAAAACGCTACGGGTTGGGTCCCCGCAATACCCTATCGCCGCGTTTCATTACGCCACACCCCGATGTAGGGCGGCACACCTCATGCAGCACGTGGTCGCCATGACGGCAGCGCATGGCGACATGGCGGGAAACTCACCATGCCTGTCGAAGTGAAGAGAGTCGGCGCAGCAGAACAAGAGAGGAGGGGCCGGAGCTGACCCGCCCCGACTCCTCCCGTGACACCTCAGGCAACCCGAAGCGCCTGCAGTCACGGGGTGGTCGTCGCATTCTCGTTCCGCATGCCGTGGCGGGCGATGAGAGCCAGACATACCCCCACGATGGAAAGCGCAAGACCCAACAAGAAAAGCAGGCCGAGACCGATGTCCGGTCCGCGCTGTAGCGTCCCTGCAGGGACGATGTCACCTTGGTTGCCAAGGCCAGGATTGCCCCAACCGGGATGAGGACAAGCCCAATGCGGTACATGCTTTTCATTGCGTCATCCTAATTATTCCGTCCGGCGCCCTTGTCGTAGCCATCACCTAACAGCTCGCGCCACGGTGGCAGCTGGTGCGCGCGGTAGCCGGGCCCCTCATGTTGCAATCCAAGCACGACCACGCCCTACGACAACTCCATCTACCCGTATCGCTTAGTACTACAGTCGCGCTTGTGAAGGGGTAGTTGCCCGTCTCGGGACTGTCGCTCTAACGGTGTAAGAGGCGTTTCCATGGTTAGTGGTTCTCCGCCGCCGGCATCCGGTCGGCGAAGGTGATGGCGAAGGCGTTCAGCGCCGGCTTCCACCGTGTGACCCATCGTGTC
>NZ_PDDL01000246.1:0-1151 GCF_020833785.1 Kocuria sp. CCUG 69068 | reverse complement strand
CCGCGAGCATCGACGGCTCCGTGGGGCGGGGCGACGGCTCCGCGCAGCGGGGCGACGCGCGGGGACGGGGTAGGCGCGGCGCCCGCTCCGGCGGTCCGGGCGCCGTGCCGGCCCCGAAAACCGGTCCGCGGTGCATCCACAGGAGCCCCTGGGCCGGTAGTAGGGGTGAGGACACCCGCGCAGGATGTCGTCCGGCAGGCCGTCACCTGTCAGGCCACTGCAACGAACATCGAGGTGAGTCCGATGGCCCGGATCCGACTCTGCCAGTGCGGCGCCCCACCGCTCTACGGCCCGTGGTGCTGGGCGTGTTCCCACGAGCAGGAGCGGCACCGGGAGCCCCTCGCCGTCATCGCCTGGAACGCCGTCGACATCGACTGACGGGCGCTCGCGGACCGTGAGCCGGTCTCACGCTGGTCGCCCGGCGGTCGCACTGCACAGCGCGTGGTCCCGGAACCCGAGGAGCGCGGCCGTCCACAACCAGGGCCCGCCCGCCGCGGCGGCACCGGCTCCGGCAGGACGCTGGGTGCACCCCGCCACCGGGGCCAGCACCGGCCGCACCGGCCGCCGTCCAGAGGAGTTCCCGATGACCGAGCAGATCACCGTCCGCGGCTACGTGGCCACGGATCCCGAGTCCCGCAGCCTGCCCGACGGCACCGTGGTGGTGACCTTCCGCCTCGCCTCCACCCCGCGCTGGTTCGACCAGCAGGCCGGTGCGTGGCGGGACGGGCACACCAACTGGTTCTCCGTCCAGGCGTTCCGCTCGCTGGGGCTCAACGCGCTGGCCAGCATCAAGAAGGGCCAGCCCGTGGTGGTGGTCGGCAAGCTCAAGGTCCGGTTCTGGGAGGGCGAGCACGGGCGCAACACGGCCGTGGACGTGGACGCGGTGTCCCTGGGGCACGACCTCGCCCTCGGCACGGCCTGCTTCCAGCGCACCGTGAGCTCCTCGCCGCCCGCCGAGCAGACGGGGGAGCGGCCCGCCGGACAGACCGAGGACGCGGCGGCGACCGGGGCCGCGGACGCCCCGGCGGCCCCGGACGGGGACCCGTCGGAGTCGAGCGGCGACCCCGACGGCGGGGCCCCCGTGCTCCCGGAGGGCGTCGACCCGGAGACCGGTGAGCTCCTCGGGGCCGCTGCCGGGCCGGGACGGCGCC
>NZ_PDDL01000245.1:0-1205 GCF_020833785.1 Kocuria sp. CCUG 69068 | reverse complement strand
GCCCGGGCGGTGCCGGCGACGAGGCGCGCCCCCAGTGCGCCGACGCCCAGGGGCAGCACGGCCGCCGCGGCGCCCGCCCCGTCGGGCAGGTTCAGCAGGAGCAGTCCCGCGAGGCCGCAGACGGTCACCACCGGCACCAGCGGGGCGGCGAGGACGTTGGCCGGCAGCGAGTACACGGGCACGGCGGGCTGGAGGAGCACGAGCACGGGGGCACACCACAGCTGGGCGGCCGCGGGGATCGCGACCGCCACGGCGAGCACCTCCGGGACCCGGGTGCCCAGCCACCGGGTCAGAGGCCGCCCGCTCACCACGATCCCCGCGGTGGCCAGCACCGAGAGGACGAAGCCGTACTCGGCGGCGAGAGCCGGCCGGACGACGACGAGGGCGATCACGGCGCCCGCAAGAGTGGCCAGGGAGACGGCGGTGCGCCCCGTGAGGAGGCTGAGTGCGGCGAGTCCGCCCATCACGGCGGCGCGCAGCACGGACGGGTCCGGACCGACGAGGAGCACGAACGCGGCCAGGGCGCCGAGGCCGGCGGCCAGGCAGGTGCGCCGCCCCGCGCCGAGGGACAGCGCGGCGTGCCCGGCCAGGGCCGTGACGAGGGCGCAGTTGGCGCCGGAGACGGCCGTCAGGTGGGTCAGTCCGGTGTCCCGCATGGCCTGGTCGAGCTCCGGGCCGATCCCGGCGCGCTCGCCGAAGGTCATCCCGGGCAGCAGCCCCGCGGCGTCGGGGCCCAGTCCTGCGGTGCCGGCCACGAAGCGCTCCCGGACCTGCTCCCGCCGGCCGGGCTCCCGTGCCGGGAGGACCGCCGGCGGGGCGGCGGCGCGCAGCACGGGGGGTCCGGGGGACGGGGCCCCGGCGGTGAGCACGGCGGTGATCCGCTGCCCCGGGACCAGCCCGGCCCAGGCGGGCCCGTCCGCGAAGACCGTGACGTCGACGTCGGCGGGTCCGCCGCGGCCCTCGTGGGTGACCTGTTCGAGGCGCAGCCCCAGGACCACGCCGGTGCGGTCCTCGTCCGCGTGGCCGGTCCCGGGGGCGGGCGCCGTCCACCGCCGGGGCGGCTCGGCCACCTCCGCCGTGACGGCCACCGTCCCGGCCCCGGCGAGTGCTGCCCCGAGCGGGCCGTGGGCGGTCTCGCGCTGGGCGGCCGTGGTGCTCAGCAGCACGGCCGTGACGGCTCCGTACTTCTCGGGGACCTGGCGGAC
>NZ_PDDL01000244.1:0-1241 GCF_020833785.1 Kocuria sp. CCUG 69068 | reverse complement strand
GTCCACCCGGCGCGGCGGCCGGATCGCCGCGCTGCGCTGCGGCCCCGTGGCGGCTCACCCGGCCGCGGCACCCCGGTCGCGGCGTCCCTGCGCCGGCTCGCGGTGGGCGGGCGCTCAGGCCAGGCGCAGCAGCGGGACCTCCCGCTCGGCGCGCGTCAGCGAGCCGTGCTGGCCGACCATGGACAGGACGCTCGGGCGGACCCGGCCCAGGTCGAACAGCGCCAGGGGCTCCCGCCCCAGCACGAGGAGGTCGCCGATGCGCCCGCGCACCGCGTCGCGCACGAGCGCCGGCGGGCCGAAGTAGCCCGCGTCGAGGGCCGCCTCCCGGGAGAGGATCCACACGCGGGACCCGAACTGCTCCCGCCAGGCGGCCACGAGCGCCCGGACGTCCTGCGCCGTCGCGTCCGGCTCCAGGTGCAGCTGCACCGCGCGGGGCTCGCCGGCCGTGTGCCGGACACCGTCCAGCAGCCCCGGGAGCTCGGAGAAGTCGACGCGCGCGTCCCGCGGGACGTCCACCATGCCGTGGTCACCGGTCACCAGCACCGTGGTGCCGGCCGGCACGCGCGCGACCAGACGGCGCAGCGACGCGTCGAGCTCCTCGAGCTGGGCCGTCCACTCCCAGGACTCCCAGCCCCGGGCGTGGCCGGTGCGGTCGAGCTCGTCCCAGTAGAAGTACATGAGGGCGTCGCGTCCCGCCGCGAGCTGGTCGAGCGCGGTGCTGACCCGCGCGGCCGGCCCCTCCGCGGCCACGAACCGGCCCCCGCGCAGGGCCGCGTCGGTGAGCCCGGAGCCGGCGAAGCGCTGCCGGCTGACCGTGACCACGTCCACGTGCTCGGCGGCGCGCTCGAGCACCGTGGGCAGCGGCTGCCACGCCCGGGGGTCCACGGCGGCGTCCCAGCCGCCGAGCTGGTTCACGACCCGGTCCCGGTCGGGGTCCAGCACGTCGTAGCCCACGAGTCCGTGCGCCCCGGGGGCCGCGCCCGTGCCGAGGGACGCCAGCGAGGCCGCCGTGGTCGTGGGGAACGCCGCGTCCAGGGTGGCCAGGCCCTGCGCGCCGGCCAGGCCCGGGGCGTGCCCGGCGCGGGCCCGCAGCTGGGCCCGTCCCAGGCCGGCCACCATGACGACGACGACCCTCCGGGCGGCGGGCAGCCCCAGCGCGTCCCGGAAGCCGGGCACGCCCAGGGACGCCGCGGCCGAGGACATGACCTCCGCGACCGAGCGGCTGCCGTAGCGCGGCGGCC
>NZ_PDDL01000243.1:0-1258 GCF_020833785.1 Kocuria sp. CCUG 69068 | reverse complement strand
CGGAGCGGCCGGTGGAGCGCCCCGCCGGGCCGCCGCGGCCGGGCCCGCGCGCTCAGCGCGCCCGCACGGCGGTCTCCGGGAGGCCGGCGCCCTCCCGGAACCACTCGACGGTGCGCTCCAGCCCCACCGGCCACGGGACCTCCGGGGCCCAGCCCAGGACCTCGGTCGCGAGCGTGGTGTCCGGGCGGCGCACCATGGGGTCGTCGACGGGACGCTCGACGAACTCGACCCCCGAGGACGTGCCGGTCGCGGCGATGACGTCGTGGGCGATCTGCAGCACCGACAGCTCGTGCGGGTTGCCGATGTTCATGGGCCCGCTGTGCCCGCTGTCGGCCAGGGCCAGGATGCCGCGGACCAGGTCGGAGACGTAGCAGACGGAGCGGGTCTGGGCGCCGTCCCCCGCCACGGTGAGGGGCTCACCGGCCAGGGCCTGGCGGATGAACGTGGGGATCGCCCGGCCGTCGAAGGGCCGCATCCGGGGCCCGAAGGTGTTGAAGATCCGCACGATCGCCGTGTCCACCCCGTGCTCGGCGCGATAGGCGACCGTCAGGGCCTCGGCGAAGCGCTTGGCCTCGTCGTAGACCCCCCGCGGGCCCACCGGGTTGACGTGGCCCCAGTAGCTCTCGGCCTGCGGGTGCACCTGCGGGTCGCCGTACACCTCGGAGGTGGAGGCCAGCACGAACCGGGCGCCCTTGTCCTTGGCCAGGCCCAGGGCGTGGTGGGTGCCGATCGAGCCGACCTTGAGCGTGTGGATGGGCAGCTTCAGGTAGTCGATCGGGGACGCCGGGGAGGCGAAGTGCAGGACGAGGTCCACGTCCCCGGGCACGTGCACGTAGTCGGTGACGTCGCACTGGACGAGCCGGAAGCCGGGGTCGCCCACGAGGTGGCCGATGTTGGCCGCGGAGCCGGTGAGGAAGTTGTCGAGGCACACCACCTCGACCTCCCGGCGGCGCAGCTCGGTGCACAGGTGGCTGCCCAGGAAGCCGGTCCCCCCGGTCACCACGGCCCGGCGGATCGGACGGGTCGCGCTCGCGGCGGTGGTCGCGTTCGTTGTGGGATTCACGGTGCTCCTGACGGATCGGGACGGATGGGAACGGCTCGGCGAACGGGCCGGGTGGTGGGCGGCGGCCCTCAGGGCCGGGCCGGGACCCCGGCGCCCTGGGCGAGCTGGGCGCGGGCGGCGGCGAGGACCTCGTCGGCCGTCACGGCGGCGAGGCGGTCGTCCAGGGCGTCCGCGTGCGGATCGCCCCACGTCGCG
>NZ_PDDL01000242.1:0-1260 GCF_020833785.1 Kocuria sp. CCUG 69068 | reverse complement strand
CCGCGAGGGCGGCGCGCACGGCGGGGTCGCGGGTGACGCCTCCCCCGTAGTCGGACACCAGGACGGCGTCCGCGCCCGCGAGGACCGCGGAGACGTGCGAGGCCGAGACGCCCACCGGGGTGCCGGGCCCGCCCTCGTCCACGCGCACCAGCGTCTGGCCGGCGCTGCGGATGCGGGTCTTGGTGCGGGTCCCGCCCTCGTGGCCGAGGCGCTCGAGGGCCACCTCCCCGAGGGCGGCGGCGAGCTCGTGGCCGGCGGCGTCGGCGGCCACGGGTGCCAGCAGGGTCACCGTGACCTCCACCGGGACGGGGCCCACAGCGGGCGGCAGGGCGCACAGCAGCGCCGCCAGGCCGGCGCCGCCGGGGCTCGCGTAGACGTCACCGACGTCGACCACGGGCACCGGGGCGTCCGGGCTCAGGCGCGTGGACGTGCCGTCGACGTCCCGGTCCAGGAGGGCATCGCCGACCACGACGATGCGGACGGGGCTCATGCGACCCCCGCCCGGACGGCCGCCCCGTCGGCCCGGGCGCCGGAGGCCCCGCGCACGGCCGGGCCGGCGTCAGGAGGCGGGACGAGGCGCGCGTCGACCGCGGCGCACACGGCGTGGAGCAGCATGAGGTGGACCTCCTGGATCACCGAGGTGCTGGACGCGTCGACGGTCAGGGACTCGTCCGCCCGCTCGGTCAGCGGATTGGGGCCGGGGCCGGTGAGCGCCCAGACGTGCAGGCCGTGCTCCCGCGCCCGGTCGGCCGCCGCCAGGACGTTGGGGCTGCGGCCGCTGGTGGACAGCACCACGAGCACGTCGCCCGCCCGCCCGTGCGCCTGGACCTGGCGGGCGAACACCTCCTCCGCGCCGTAGTCGTTGACGATGGCGGTCAGGCTCGAGGTCTCCGCGGACAGGCACACGGCGGACAGCGGCCGCCGGTCGTCGACGAAGCGGCCGACGAGCTCGGCGGTGAAGTGCTGGGCCTCCGCGGCGCTGCCGCCGTTGCCCACGGCGAGCACGCGTCCGCCGTGCGTGAGCATCCCGGCCAGGCGGGCGCCCCACCGGTCC
This sequence comes from Kocuria sp. CCUG 69068, assembly GCF_020833785.1. NCBI lineage: Bacteria > Bacillati > Actinomycetota > Actinomycetes > Micrococcales > Micrococcaceae > Kocuria > Kocuria sp. CCUG 69068. Next base: position 206 of record NZ_PDDL01000242.1, on the reverse strand, counting down.
ACCACGCCGGCGTGCTGGGCGGCCTCGCCCGCGGCGACCGACAGCTCGTCCAGGTGGGCCCCGAGCCAGTTCTCGGTCTGCCGGAGCAGCGGCGGGTGCTCCCGGCGGTGCCGGGCGGCGACGCGGGCGTAGGACCGCTCGGTCTCCTGGGCCACGTGCCGCCAGCCGAAGAGCCGCTCCACGCGCTCCCGCCCGGCGCGCCCCAT
>NZ_PDDL01000241.1:0-1265 GCF_020833785.1 Kocuria sp. CCUG 69068 | reverse complement strand
CGTCCTCGGCCCCCCGCACGACCGGAGGAGCTCGATGAGCCGCACGGCCCTGGGCATGCCCGCCGTCCGCCCCGTCCACGGCCAGGGGAACCTGCACGCGCAGACCGCGTTCCCCGCCGCGGCGAAGGCCGAGATGGGCAACACGCAGATGCGCGCCAACATCCGCCACGCCACCCACACCATCCGCGGCAAGCGCGCCGCGGTGACGGGCGAGCTGCCCGACTGGGAGGAGCTGCGCTCCGCCGGCTCCGCGATCAAGGAGCAGGTCATGGCGAACCTGCCGCACCTGCTCGAGGAGTTCGAGGCCAACTTCACGGCCCGCGGCGGCACCGTGCACTGGGCGCGCGACGCCGAGGAGGCCAACCGGATCGTCACCGAGCTCGTGCAGGCCACCGGGTCCACCGACGTCATCAAGATCAAGTCCATGGCCACCCAGGAGATCGGCCTCGAGGCCCACCTCGAGGAGCACGGGATCACCGCCACGGAGACGGACCTGGCCGAGCTGATCGTCCAATTGGGCCACGACAAGCCGTCCCACATCCTGGTCCCGGCGATCCACAAGAACCGGCACGAGATCCGCGACATCTTCCTCGCCGAGATGGCCGAGACCGACGAGACGCTCACGTCCGAGCCCCGGGACCTCGCCGAGGCCGCCCGCACCCACCTGCGGGAAAAGTTCCTCTCCACCTCCGTGGCGGTCTCCGGGGCGAACTTCGGCGTGGCCGAGACCGGGACGCTGACCGTGGTGGAGTCCGAGGGCAACGGCCGCATGTGCCTGACCCTGCCCGAGACCCTGATCACCGTGATGGGCATCGAGAAGATCGTGCCCACCTTCCAGGACCTCGAGGTGTTCCTGCAGCTGCTCCCGCGCTCCTCCACCGGGGAGCGGATGAACCCCTACACCTCGATGTGGACCGGCGTGACACCGGGGGACGGCCCCCAGAACGTGCACGTGGTGCTCCTGGACAACGGCCGCACCGCGGTGCTCGACGACCCCGCCGGGCGCTCGGCGCTGCACTGCATCCGCTGCTCGGCGTGCCTGAACGTCTGCCCGGTCTACGAGCAGGCCGGCGGTCACGCCTACGGCTCCACCTACCCGGGGCCGATCGGGGCGATCCTCTCCCCGCAGCTGACCGGCATCACCTCCGAGCAGAACGCCTCCCTGCCCTACGCCTCCTCGCTGTGCGGGGCCTGCTACGACGTGTGCCCGGTGAAGATCAACATCCCCGAGATCCTCGTGCACCTGCGCGACGAGGACGTGCGCA
>NZ_PDDL01000240.1:0-1283 GCF_020833785.1 Kocuria sp. CCUG 69068 | reverse complement strand
CGGTCGGCTCGGCGGAGGGGGCGTCCTCGTCGGGGCTGTCCGCCGTGCTCGCCGGGGTGGGGGCGTCGGTCGGGGCGCCGGTGGGCTCCGCGGTGCCCTCGCCCTCCTGCGACTGCCCGTCCCCGTCCTGCGGCCCCTCGGCGGCGTAGCCGGGGAGGTCGCCGGTGCCGGGGGTCGGCTCGAAGCGCACCCACCCGGAGCCCTCGAACCACAGCTCCGGCCACGCGTGCGCGTCGCGGGGCAGGACCGTGAAGGCGCCCGCCTCCGCCGCGTCCCCGAACGGCTCGTCGGCGTCCGCCGACCCGTCCGGGGCGGCGCCGGTGGCTGGGAGGTAGCCGACCGCCACGCGGGCGGGGATGCCGAGCTCCCGGGCCATGACGGCCATCGCCGGGGCGAAGTGCCCGGCGTAGCCCGTGCGCACGGCCAGGAACTCCTCGAGCGAGGCCATGCCGCCGGCGTCGTGGCCCTGCGCGAGCGGGGCGTCCACGTCGTAGCGGAACTCGTCCGAGCGCAGCCACTCCTGCAGGGCCAGGGCCTGGTCGAAGGCGGTGGGGGCGTCCCCCGCCCGCTCCCGGGCCGCGTCCCGGAGGGCGGCCGGGGTCTCGCCCGGCAGTTCGCGGAACGGGGCGAGCTCCGGGGAGTCCGGCGCGGCGGGGGCCTCGCGCAGCCGCGCGGACGTGGGCTCGGGCACGATCGAGCGGACCTCGTAGGCGGTGCCCTCCGGCGGGACCTGCTCCCCGTGCACGGTGAGGTCGAGCGGGCTCCAGGCCCAGCCGCCGTCCTCGAGCCCCGCCACGTCCACGGGCGCCCACGGCAGCGGAAGCCAGCGCTCGGACCAGTCCCGCAGCTCCACGGCGGTGCTGCGCTCGGGGCCCCCGCCCACGGGGTGCAGCGGGGTGGGGCCGAGGTCGTCGAGCTCGGGGTCCAGCCCGGTGGTGTCCGGGAACCACTCCGCCCCGGAGAAGTCGGCGAGGGTGAGGACCCGGAGCAGCTCGGGCTCGTCCGTGCTCGTCGTGTACTCGAGGCGCGGCAGCTGCTGCGCGGAGCGCAGGTCCTGTCCCACGACCCGCAGCGGGCCCACCCCGGAGGCGCGATCGCCGGCGAGACCGCTGCCCTGGGGGAACGCGCCGTTGACGAAGCCGGGCACCAGGCCCGGGACCAGCAGGGTCACCGCGAGCACACCGGCGCCCACCACGAGGGCCCGCGGCCAGCTGCCCGGCGCCGCGGCGGTGCGGGGCTCGCGGACCGCGCCGAAGCGCCGTCCGCCGCCGAGCAGGACCAGG
>NZ_PDDL01000024.1:0-43685 GCF_020833785.1 Kocuria sp. CCUG 69068 | reverse complement strand
CGGGACGGCTCCGCCGCGGCCGGGCGCAGCGCGGACTCCCCCGCCTCCCACCGCGCGAGCGCGTGGCGGGCGGCGAGCGCGTCCAGGTGCAGGACGCAGCGCGCGCCGAAGAAGACGTCCGCCGCGACGGCGGGCTCGTCGACCACGAGGCCGCCGGCCATGTCCCGGGCCGCGATCTGCTCGTGGGCGGCGTCGGCCTCGACGTGCTCGTCGTAGAACGCCGCCGCGGCGGGCAGTCCCAGGCGGTGGAAGCCGCGCGCCAGGAACTTGGAGGGCACCGACGACGTCATCTCGTACATCGCCAGGTGCCCCACCACCGCGCCGCGCAGCCGGCGGTGCAGACCGAACATCGTGACGGTGTTGACCCCGGCGAGCCACTCGGCGGGCACCCGGTCCACGGCGCTGCCGTAGGAGTCGTCGAGGCCGGCCTCGCGCATCCCGGCCGCGAACAGGGCCGAGTGCATGCGCGCGGCGTCGCCGCCGCCGTACTCGTCGACCTGGATCTCGATCAGTCCGGCCTTCGCCCGGCCGCTCAGCCGGGGGATGCCCCAGGTGTGCGGGTCGCCCTCCATGAGCTGGTAGACGGACTTCAGCTGCAGGAACTCCCGGGCCTGCTCGGCGTCCGCCCGGCCGGAGAGGTGGCGCGCGAGGCTCGGCCCGTCGTCGTCGGCGGCGATGGCGAACAGGGCGTCGGCGACCGCCTGCGGCGTGCCGGGCACGGTGTCGGCGGGCAGCTCCGCGCGCAGCTCGACCTCGAGCGCGCCGGAGAGGACCTCCCGCGCGCGCAGCAGCTCGGGGTCGCTCTCCCAGCGGTCGTCGACCCCGTCGACGCCCTGGTAGTGCAGGGCGTGCAGGACGAACAGGCTGAGCTGGACGTCGTCGTCGGCGAGCACGCCGTCCGCGCGGGACACGGCGGCGCGGGCGGCCGCCGGCAGCGCCCCGGCCCGGGCCTCGGCCCCGGGGGTGCCGGGCTCCTCCCGGAGCACCGCGAGGAGGTCCTCGCCGAGCGGCCCTCGTGGCTGTGGCTGACGCATGTGTCGACTCCTGTCCGGGTGCGGGGGGTGATCGCCCACCATCATAGTTTCCATCACCGTGCTGATCATATGGACGGCCTCCGACAGCGCCGGGTCCGGCCCCCCGCTCCGCCCGGCGGAGCACCGAGTACAGTGGTGGAGGCCCGGATCCGGGCTCCCACCCCGCCGTCGAGGAGACCCGCATGAGTTCCCCCGTGCCCGGACGCACCATCGCCACCCGCCTCGGCCTGGGCTGGCGCCTCCACGGCGACGGCCGCACCGTCACTGCCGGGGAGGTCGTCAGGCCGCGCGAGCGGCTCACCTGGCCCCGGACGGTCACCATCGGCGCGCAGCACGTGGTCGCCATGTTCGGCGCCACGTTCCTGGTGCCGCTGATCACGGGCTTCCCGCCGTCCACCACGCTGTTCTTCTCCGGCGTGGGCACGATCCTGTTCCTGGTGGTCACCGCCGGCCGGGTCCCCTCCTACCTCGGCTCGTCCTTCGCCTTCATCGCCCCCATCACCGCCTCGATGAACCAGTACGGTCCCGGCGGCGCGCTGGGCGGGGTCCTCATGGCCGGCGCGGCGCTGTTCCTCATCGGCCTGGTGGTGCAGTTCGCGGGCACCGCCTGGCTCCAGAAGCTCATGCCGCCGCTGGTCACGGGCACCATCGTGGCGCTCATCGGGTTCAACCTGGCGCCGTCCGCGAAGGACAACTTCATGGAGGCCCCCGTCACCGCACTGGTGACGCTGTCCTCCATCATCCTCGTCTCGGTGCTCTTCCGCGGCCTGCCCGGGCGCCTGTCGATCCTGCTGGGCGTGGCCATCGGGTACGTCACCGCGGTGCTGCGCGACGAGGTGGACTTCAGCCGGATCGACACCGCCTGGCAGCAGCAGGGCCTCTTCGGGCTGCCCCCGTTCCAGACCCCCGAGTTCCACCTGCCCCTGATGGGCCTGTTCGTCCCCGTCATCCTCGTGCTGGTCGCCGAGAACATCGGGCACGTGAAGTCCGTGGCGCTCATGACCGGCGACGACCTCGACCCGTACATGGGGCGGGCGATCATGTCCGACGGGCTCGCCACCATGATCGCCGGCTCGGGCGGCGGCTCGGGCACCACGACCTACGCCGAGAACATCGGCGTCATGGCGGCCACGCGCGTCTACTCGACGGCGGCCTACTGGGTCGCCGCCGTGGTGGCGATCCTGCTGAGCGTCTTCCCGGTCTTCGGCGCCGCGGTGGCCACGGTCCCCGCAGGGGTCCTGGGCGGAGCCGCCACGGTGCTGTACGGGATGATCGGCATGCTCGGCGTGCGGATCTGGGTGCAGAACCGCGTGGACTTCTCGAACCCGGTCAACCTCACCACCGCCGCGGTGGCCATGATCATCGGGATCGCCGACTACACGTGGGAGGCCTCAGGGTTGCAGTTCGCGGGCATCGCCCTCGGCACGGCGGCCACGCTCGTGGTCTACCACCTCATGTCGTTCCTGGCCCGCGTGCGGGGGACGGTGGGCAGCGACCCGCTCGCCCCCGACACCACGCGGCTGCCCTCCCCCCTGGGCTGAGCTGCGCCGGACACCCCTCTACTCGTCGGTAGACGAAATGTGCCGGTGAGGGGCCGCCTTTCTTGGTGACCCAGGTCTCCTTTCCCCTAGCGTGGAGTGCGGGAGGGCCGAGCAGCCGGCCGCGCACCACGAGCTGCAGGGGAGAGACCATGCACCACAAACCGTCCGTTCTCGTCCAGGTCGACCTCGACGGCCGGCACATCCGGCTCGTCGTCAGCGGGTGCGTCACCGAGCTCAACCACCGGGCCCTGTGCCCCCTCGTCCGCCGTGCCCGCACCCTCGCCCCGGACATCGCCGTGGTCCTGGACCTCACCACCGCCCACCACGTCGAACCGGTCGCCGTGGACCTGCTGCGCTGGGCCGCGGAGCACGAGGACGCGGTGCGCGGCACGCCCGCCGTCGACTTCGTCCTCCCCGCCGAGCTCCCCGGCCACGGCACCGTGACCCGGCTCGCCGGGTGGGCGAACGCCCGGCGCCGCCCCGGGGCCCCCGAGCCCGCGCGCCGGGGGGCACGGAGCGGAGCCGCCCCGCGGTCCCGCCTCGCGGGCTGAACCGGCCCGTACCGTCCCACCAGAGGGAGGACACCCCGTGAGCACGATCAGCCGCGCCCTGATGGCGCACCCCGCCGCCCCCGAGCTCGCGCGCGAGGAGCGGGCGGCGGAGGTCCGGTGCATCGAGGCGTGCCTCGAGGCCGCCCAGATCTGCCGGATCGGCGCCGACGCCTGCGTGGAGGAGGACGCCGTCGCGGACCTCCGCGACTGCCTGCGCGCCGAGCAGGACTGCGCGGTGATCGGCTCGGCCACCGCCCAGGTGCTGGCCCGCCTCGGCTTCCCGGAGCCCGGGGACGGCCGGGCCGTGCTGGTGCCGCTGCTCGAGGCGTGCGGGGCCGCGGCCCGGGCGTGCCGGGACGCGTGCCGGCGGCACGCCGAGGTCTACGAGCACTGCGCCCTCGTGGCCGAGGCGTGCGAACGGTGCGACGAGGCCTGCGCGGACCTGCTGAGCCGGCGGAGCTGACGTGGCCGGCCCCGAGGTCCACTGGTTCGAGGAGCTCGGGATCGCGGACGTCCCCCGGGTGGGCGGCAAGAACGCCTCCCTCGGGGAGATGGTCCGGGAGCTGGCCTCCCGGGGGGTGCGCGTGCCGGGTGGCTTCGCGACCACCGCGGACGCGTACCGGTCCTACGTGGAGGCCAACGGGATCGGCCCCGCCCTCCGGGACCGGCTCGAGGACCACCGCGCGGGCCGTGCCACGCTGCGGGAGACCGGCGCCGCCGTGCGCGAGCTGTTCCTGCGCGGCGAGTTCCCCGCGGGGACGGCACGGCAGATCCGGCAGTTCTACCGGGAGCTCTCCGCGCGCACGGGCCGCGCCGGACTGTCCGTGGCCGTGCGCAGCAGCGCGACCGCGGAGGACCTCCCGGACGCGAGCTTCGCCGGCCAGCAGGAGACGTTCCTCAACGTGGTCGGCGAGGACGAGCTGCTGGAGGCGTGCCGGCGGTGCTACGCGTCCCTGTTCACGGACCGGGCCATCACCTACCGGGAGCTCAAGCGGTTCGACCACCTCGCGGTCGCCCTGTCCGTCGGCGTGCAGGAGATGGTCCGGGCGGACCTCGGCTGCTCCGGGGTGATGTTCTCGATCGACACCGAGAGCGGCTTCCCGCGCGTGGCCGTGGTCAGCGCGACGTGGGGCCTGGGCGAGACGGTCGTGCAGGGCACCGTGGACCCGGACAAGTACCTCGTGTTCAAGCCCCTCCTCGACGTGGCGGAGGCCCCGATCGTGGAGCGGACCCGGGGGGCCAAGCTGCACAAGCTCGTCCACGACGACGACGCCCCTGCCGGGGCCGCCGCCACCCGGCTCGTGCAGACCTCCCCCGCGGAGCGGCAGGCGTGGGTGCTCGGCGACGACGACGTCCTGCGGCTCGGCCGCTGGGCCGTGCTCGTCGAGGACCACTACGGCCGCCCCATGGACCTGGAGTGGGCGAAGGACGGGCTGACGGGAGAGCTGTTCCTCCTGCAGGCCAGGCCGGAGACCGTCCAGGCCGGTCGCAGCGGGACCCGCTTCACGATCCACCACCTCCGGGGCGAGGGGCGCGTGCTCGCGGTGGGCGCCGCGGTCGGGGACGCCGTGGCCACCGGCCCGGCCTGCGTGGTCCGCACCGCGGCGGACATCGAGTCCTTCCGGGACGGGTCGGTGCTCGTCACCGAGATGACGGACCCGGACTGGGTCCCGGTGATGAAGCGCGCCGCCGCGATCGTCACCGACCACGGCGGGACCACCAGCCACGCGGCGATCGTCAGCCGGGAGCTGGGCCTGCCCGCCGTCGTCGGCACCGGGGACGCCTCGCGGACCATCCCGGAGGGCCAGGAGCTGACGGTCTCCTGCGCGGCGGGCGACCGGGGCACGGTCTACGAGGGCACCCTCCCGTTCGACGTCGAGGAGGTCGACCTCGGGGAGCTGCCGGAGTCGCGCACCGCGATCATGGTCAACGTGGCGAGCCCCGCCGCGGCCTTCCGCTGGTGGCGGCTGCCGGCCGACGGGGTGGGTCTGGCCCGGATGGAGTTCGTCGTCAACAACATCGTCGAGGTCCACCCCATGGCCCTCGTGCACCCGGAGCGGGTCCGGGACGAGGCGGACCGCCGGCGGATCGCGGAGCTGACGGCGGGCTTCCCGGACGGCCAGGAGTACTTCGTGCAGACGCTGGCGCTGGGCCTCGCCAAGCTCGCCGCCCCGTACCACCCCCGGCCGGTGATCGTGCGGCTCAGCGACTTCAAGTCCAACGAGTACGCCCATCTCGTGGGCGGGGCGGCCTTCGAGGAGCCCGAGGAGAACCCGATGCTCGGCTTCCGGGGGGCCTCCCGCTACTACGACCCCCGGTACCGGGAGGGCTTCGCCCTCGAGTGCCGGGCGCTGCGGCGGGTGCGCGAGCGCATCGGCTTCGACAACGTGGTGGTCATGGTTCCCTTCTGCCGCACCGTGGGCGAGGCGGACCTGGTCCTGGCCACGATGGCCGAGCACGGCCTCGAGCGCGGGCGGCACGGCCTGAAGGTGTACATGATGTGCGAGATCCCCTCCAACGTGGTCCTGGCAGAGCAGTTCGCCACGCGGTTCGACGGCTTCTCCATCGGCTCCAACGACCTCACGCAGCTCGTCCTGGGGGTGGACCGGGACGCGGAGGCCCTGCGGGCGCTGTTCGACGAGCGGGACGAGGCCGTGACCCGGATGATCAGCGAGGCGATCCGCAAGGCCCACGCCGCGGGCATCCCCATCGGCATCTGCGGCCAGGGGCCCAGCAACCACCCCGACTTCGCCGAGTTCCTGGTGCGGGAGGGGATCGACTCGATCTCCCTGAACCCGGACAGCTTCCTGCGCACCGCGCGGCGGATCGCCGAGACCGAGCGGCGCCTCGCGGCCGGGCCCGGGGGCACAATGGACGCATGAGCCTCTCGGTGGGCGCACGCCCCGACCTGGACGTCGAGCCCGGCCGCGCGGGACGGCTGCTCGAGTTCCCGCGGCGCTATCCGCTCGTGGCCGTGACCCTGGCCGTGGGCGCCGTGGTCGTGGGGCTGCTGGTCGCCGGGCAGCCGGGGCCGGCGCAGTGGCTGGGCTCCGGGTGGGCCCTGGTCGTGGCCGCCCGGGTGGCGTGGGGCATGGTCGCGGATGTCGTCGCCGGGCACTGGGGCGTGGACCTGCTGGCCGTCACGGCGATCAGCTCGACCGTGGCGGTCGGCGAGTACCTGGCGTCCCTCGTGGTGGTCCTCATGCTCACCGGTGGCCAGGCCCTCGAGGACTACGCGGCGAACCGGGCCCGCAAGGAGCTCAACGCGCTGCTCGAGCGGGCTCCGGTGCTGGCCCACCGGCGGCACCCGGACGGGTCCGTCGAGGACGTCCCGGTCGAGGAGGTCCGCCCCGGGGACGAGCTGCTGGTCCGCCCCGCCGAGGTCGTCCCCGTGGACGGGTGCCTGGTCGGCGCGGAGGCCGACTTCGACGAGTCCTCCATCACCGGGGAGAGCCTGCCCGTGACCCGCCGCGCCGGGGAGCCGGTGCTCTCGGGCGTCCTCAACGAGCAGCAGGCCGTGGTGCTGCGGGCCACCGCCACCGCGGCGGACAGCCAGTACTCCCAGATCGTGGCGATGGTGCGGGAGGCCGCGGAGTCCCGAGCGCCGGTGGTGCGCCTGGCCGACCGCTACGCCGTGCCCTTCACCGCGTTCGCCCTCCTCGTGGCCGGGCTGGCGTGGTGGTACCACGGGGACCCGGTGGTCTTCGCGGAGGTGCTCGTGGTGGCCACCCCCTGCCCGCTGCTGATCGCCGCCCCCGTGGCGTTCCTGGGCGGGATGAGCCGGGCGGCGCGCAACGGCGTCATCATCAAGAACGCCGGGACCCTCGAGCGGCTCGCCGCGGTGCGCACCGTGGCCTTCGACAAGACCGGGACGATCACCTACGGCCGCCCCGAGCTGCTGGCCGTCCACGCCCGCCCCCCGTTCCCGGAGGAGGAGCTGCTGCGCCTGACGGCGTCCGCCGAGCAGTACTCCTCCCACGTGCTCTCCGCCTCGGTGCGGGACGCCGCGCTCGCCCGGGGGCTCGCGCCGGCCCCGGCCGAGGAGGCTCACGAGGAGGCCACCCACGGGGTCACCGCCACCGTGGAGGGACGCCGGGTGGTGGTCGGCAAGCGCGCCCACGTGGCCCGCTCCGCCCCGGACGTGGTCGAGCAGGCGCTCGGGCCGGGCGAGCTGGCCGTCTACGTGGCCGTGGACGGCCGCTTCGCCGGCACCCTGGTGATGAGCGACCAGGTGCGCGAGGACGCGGCGGCCACGATGGCCGAGCTGACCGCGCTCGGGATCCGGGAGATCCTCGTGCTCAGCGGTGACGCCCGCGCCACCGTGGAGCACGTCGCCGCGGCGCTGGGCATCACCCGGGTGCTGCCCGAGTGCCTGCCCGAGGACAAGGTCCGCACCGTCCGCAGCGCCCCGCACCGTCCGGTGCTCATGGTCGGCGACGGCGTCAACGACGCCCCCGTGCTCGCCGCCGCCGACGTCGGCGTCGCGATGGGCGCCCGGGGCGCGACCGCCGCCAGCGAGTCCGCCGACGTCGTGATCCTCACCGAGGACCTCGCCAGGACCGCGACGGCGGTGCGGATCGGCCGGCGCACCATGCAGGTGGCCCTGCAGAGCATCTGGCTGGGCATCGCCCTGTCCGTGGTGCTCATGCTCGTGGCCGCCACCGGGGCGATCCCCGCGATCTTCGGCGCCCTCAGCCAGGAGGTCGTGGACCTCCTGGCCATCCTCAACGCCCTGCGCGCCCTCCGCGGGCCCCGCGGCGAACGGTGACCGGCCGGCTCAGTGCCGGACGACGAGCACCGGGCAGTGGGCGTAGGAGACGCACGCGTGGGAGACCGAGCCCAGGGAGGAGCCGAGCAGCCCGCCGCGGCCGCGCCGGCCGAGCACGAGCAGCTGCGCGGTCTCGCTCTCCGTGATGAGCCGGCCTGCCGGGCGGCCGTGCGTCACCGTGGTGGTCAGGCGGCCGGGGACGTCCTCCCCGAAGACGGCCGCGACCGTGCGCGCAAGGATCCGCTCGTGGTTGGCGCGCAGCGCCTCCTCGTCGACGAGGAGCTCGGCGTCCAGCACGGTGGGGTCCCCCGCGCACGCGATCGCCTCGAGCGGGGCGTCGAGGGCCTCCGCGAGCCTCGCGGCGAGTCGCAGGGCCTCCATCGAGGACTCCGAGCCGTCGATCCCCACGAGGATCCGCTGGTCCGTCGGTGCGTTCATGACCGAACCTCCTTGTCCGGGCCGGCTGCCGGGAGCCGGCCTGTCGGTGCCGCGTGGCCCGCGCCGGGTGGCCGGCGCCGGCCGGTCAGTGCCGGACGACCAGCACCGGGCAGTGGGCGTGGTCGATGCACGCGTTGGAGACGGAGCCCAGGGCCGAGCCCCGCAGGCCTCCGTGGCCGCGGCGCCCGAGCACCAGCATCAGGGCGTTCTCGCTCTCCTCGACCAGGCGGGCCGCGGCCCGTCCGTGGAGCAGCTCGGCGCGCACGTGCTCCGGGGGGTCCGCGCCGAACACGTCGGCGACCGTCGAGCGGAGCAGCTCCACGCTGCCGGCCGGCGGCCGGTCCGGGTCGACGGTCTCCCAGCCCTCGTAGAGGGGCGGCCCCTCCCAGAACATGAGGGCGGTCAGCGGGACGCCCAGGGCGCGGGCGATCCTGTCCCCCGCCCGGAGGGCCTCCTTCGAGGAGTCCGATCCGTCGATGCCGACGAGGATCCGCTGCTGTGACGGTGTCTCCATGGCCGAGCTCCTTCGTTCCGGCGCCCGCGGTCCGTGCCCGGGGCGCGCTCCGGCCGCCAGGAACCTGGCGGACCGCTCAGTGCCGCACCACGAGGACGGGGCACTTGGCGTGGGAGACGAGGGCCGAGGAGACGGAGCCGAGGATCATCCCCAGCACCCCGCCCGTTCCCCGCCGGCCCACCACGAGCATCCGGGCCTCCTCGCTCTCCTCGATGAGCCGGGCGGCGGGCTGGCCGCGCAGGAGCCGGGTGGTCAGGTTCGCCGGGCGCTGCTCCCCGAACACCTCCTCGAGGGTGCTCTCGAACAGCTGCTCGCTGCCGCGGCGGAACTCCTCGGGGTCCACCACGCGGTAGCTCTCGTAGAGCAGCGGGTCCTCCCAGCACATGATGGCCTCGAGCGGTGCGCCCAGGGCCTCGGCGAGCCGCACTCCCTCCCGGAGCGCGGCCTTGGACGACCCGGACCCGTCGACTCCCACGACGATCCGGCCTCCGGACGACGGCTCGCCCATGGTGTTCCCCCTTGTTCCCGGCGGGCCGGCCGGTCCGCCTGTCTCCACGATAGGACCCGGTGAGGTCCGTCACAACGGATCCCCGGTCCCGGGGCCCGCATGACGGCCGACGGGCGGCACCGCCCCGTCCCGCCTGCCGTCGCACGGGCGGCGCGCGGCGTCCTCAGCCGCGGGTGACCTGGATCTTCCGGGTCGCGGGCGGCTCGACGTGCCCGGCGACGGGCACGCGCACCTCCAGCACGCCGTCGCGGTACGCGGCGCTGATGTCCTCGTCCCGGCACCCGGCGGGCAGCGGCAGGGCGCGGGAGAACGAGCCGTAGCGGAACTCCGAGCGGTAACCGCCCTTGTCCTTGTGCTCGGTCCGCTCCCTGCGCTCGGCCCGCAGGTGGAGCACGTCGTCGGCCACCGTGAGCTCCACGTCCTGCTCGGGGTCGATGCCGGGCAGCTCCGCCCGGATCACCACGGTGTCGCCGTCCCGGTACTCCTCCACACGGGGCCAGGAGGCCTCGACGTCCCCCTCCAGGAGGCGTCGGAGGGGCTCGAGCATCTCCAGCCCCTCCCTGCGCATCAATCCGGCCATGACCTGACTCCTTCCCGTGGCACCGGTGCCGCGGCCGTCCGGGACGTCGTCCCGGACGGCCGGCGGGACCGGTGCGGTCCGCCTCGACCCTTCAAGCGTAGACACCGCCGACCGGGCGCGTAAGGGCCGCGGGGTCCGGGACGCATGATGACGGGGGCCCGCTCCACCGGCCCCCGGGGACACTGGATTCGCAGGTGCGACAGGGCGATAATCGGGGCATCCCCACGGGTTCTGTCGCCGTCCGGCGGCCACCCCGGGGACCGGGAGAGAGCGGGGTGTCCGCGGTGGACAACAACGTGATGAAGATCGTCTACACGTTCTTCCTGGGGGCCCTGCTGGCCCTGTTCGTGGGCCTGGGGATCCAGACGTTCTATCCGGGGCCGGAGATGCCGGAGCCGACCGCGGGGATGGAGTTCGTGCCCGAGGGGGGCGCTCCGACCGAGGAGCAGCGCGCGGAGTTGGAGGAGAACGACCGGCAGTGGCGGCAGTGGCAGGAGGAGCAGCAGAGCTACAGCCGCGACGTGGCGGTCGTGGCCCTGGGCGCCTCCGTGGTGCTGCTCGGTCTCAGCCTCGTGCTGGAGAAGCGCAACAGGGTGCTGACCAACGGGGTGATGCTGGGCGGGCTGTTCACCCTGATCTACGCCATCGGCCGCAGCTTCGCCTCCAGCGAGACCACCATGACGTTCGTCGCCGTGAGCGTGGGCCTGGCGGTGGTGCTGGTCCTCGGCCACCGGCGCTTCTTCCAGGACCGTCCCCCGGCGGGCGCGCCCGAGGAGGCGCACCGGGAGCAGAGCGGCGTCTGAGCCGCTCCGCCGGGACGCCTCTAGAAGCCCGTCGGCTCGGTCTCCAGCTCGGGCTCCTCGGGCGGGGCCTCGTGGTGCAGGGGCCGCAGGGCGGCGGTCGTCCCGAACCACAGCAGCGCGTCGTAGCGCTCCCCCATGCGGGTGGGGACGTAGTTGCCGGCCTCGCGCCACGGGTGGTACACCACCCCGACGGCCCGGTGGCCGAACCTCCCGGAGAGCCAGGGCCCGGAGCGGTCGCGGCCGAAGACGAGCACCGCGTCCTCCTCCAGCGCCCGGTGCAGGAGGTCCTCGTGGCTGCCGGCACGAGCCTGCGGGACGGCGAGCACCTCCTCGGCCGCGCCCCACGCCTCCGCCGCGACCACCGTGCCGGTCCAGGAGGCGAGGCCGACCAGCACCACCTCGTGCGCGGGGTGGCGCTCGCGCAGCAGCTGACCCACGTTGACCAGCCCGGCGTCGAACATGTCGGTGGCCCGGGCGTCCCCCACGTGGGAGTTGTGCTCCCACACCAGGCCCTTGGCGCCGGGCCCGTGGTGGCGGGAGAGCAGGTCCGCGGTGTCCGCCATGTGCTCGTCCCGCACGTTCCAGGACTGCCGGTCGCCGCGCACCATGGTCCGGTAGTAGCGCTCGGCGTCGACCGTCACCATGGCGTTGAGGACGGCGTCGAACGCGGCGGGGTCCCCGGCCGTCCGGTCCATGGTGCGCCGGCGCACCTCGGCGAGGAGGGCGACGACGTCGGCCTCGCAGCTCTCGGGCACGATCCGCGTCCGCCACGCGTAGCGGTGCGGGTCCTCGTGGAAGGGGACGAAGCACTGCCACGCCTGCAGCGCGGCGGGCAGCGCCTCGGGGGCGCTCGTCCCGAGCCAGCCGATGATCTCCCGCAGCGAGTCCCACAGCGAGTAGACGTCCAGGCCGTAGAAGCCGACCTGCTCGTGGCCGGCCCGGCGGGCGTTCTCCTCCCGGAGCCAGTCGAGGAACTCGGCGACCTCCTCGTTCGCCCACATCCACGTGGGCCAGCGCTCGAAGCCCGCGAGGACGCCGTGGGCGTCGAGGTCCTGGTCCGCCTCGCCGCGCACCCACCGGTCGATCCGCCAGCAGTCCGGCCAGTCCCCCTCGACCCCGATCCAGGTGAAGCCGTGCTCCTCGATGAGCCGGCGGCTGAGCAGGGCCCGCCACCGGTAGTACTCGTGCGTGCCGTGGGACGCCTCCCCCACGCACACGAACCGGGCGCCGGCGCAGCGCTCCACGAGCGGGTCGAGGTCCTGCGCCGTCTCCAGCGGCTGGGCGAGGGAGCGGATCTCCGCGAGGACCCCGGCCTCCCGGGAGGGGCCGCGCCCGAGCGGGCTCACCGGGACGTCCCGTCGCCGTGCTCCCCGGCCGGGGAGAGGTGGCGCAGGAACCAGTCCCGGGCCAGCGCGGCGGCCTCGGCGAGCGTGCCGGGCTCCTCGAAGAGGTGCGTGGCGCCCTCCACCACGGCCAGCCGGGTGGGGCAGCGCATCGACTCCTGCGCCCACCGGTTGAGGCCGAGCACCTCGGAGTCCTCGCTGCCGACGATCAGCAGGGTGGGTGCCTGCACCGAGCGCAGCCGCTCGTCCGCGAGGTCCGGCCGGCCGCCGCGGGAGACCACGGCCGCGATGGACGCGCCGGGCTCGGCCGCGGCCCACAGGGCGGCGCCGGCGCCGGTGCTCGCCCCGAAGTACCCGACCGGGGACGCCGCGGAACCGGGCTGCTCGCGCAGCCACGCCGTGGCCAGGAGCAGCCGCTCGGCGAGCAGGCCGATGTCGAAGACGTTGCCGCGGTCCGTCTCCTCCCCGGGGGTGAGCAGGTCGAGCAGCAGGGTGCCGAGCCCCGCCTGCTGCAGGACGGAGGCCACGTACTGGTTCCGCGGGCTGCGCCGGCTGCTGCCGCTGCCGTGGGCGAAGACCACCACCCCGGCGCCGGGCGCCGGCAGGTGCAGGTGCGCCTCGAGCTGCTCCCTCCCGGCCGGGATGCGCACGTCGGCGTCGACCGGATAGCCGTGCGCGGCCGGCCCCGCCCGGGGCGGCGCGGGCAGCTCCGGCTGGTGGCGGCGCCGGGCGGCGTCCAGCAGGGCCACCACCTCGTCGTCCTCGGTGGCGGAGAAGTCCCGGTAGTGGTAGCCGACGGCCGTGAAGTACGGCGGGGTCGCGAGGCAGATCACCTCGTCCGCCTCCACCACCCGGCCCAGGGCCTCCTGCGGGGCCACCGGGACGGCCAGCACCACGCGCGCGGCGCCCAGCTGGCGGGCGATCCGGCAGGCCACGCGGGCCGTGGAGCCGGTGGCGATGCCGTCGTCGACGACCAGGGCGGTCCGCCCGGTGAGATCGACCCGCTCCCGGCCCTCCCGGAAGCGCGCCGTCCGCGCCTCGAGCACGGCCCGCTCCCGCGCCTCGATCTGCTCGAGCTGCGCGTCCGTCACCCCGAAGTACTGGAGGGTCCGCTCGTCGAGCACGCGGGCGCCCTCCTCCCCGATGGCCCCCATGGCCAGCTCGGGCTGGGAGGGGACCCCCAGTTTCCGCACCACGATGACGTCCAGCGGCGCGTCCAGGATGCGGGCCACCTCGTGGGCCACGGGCACCCCGCCGCGGGGCAGCCCCAGCACCACCACGTCCTGCCCGCGCAGGGACCTCAGCCGCTTCCCCAGCTGCCGCCCGGCCTCGACCCTGTTCTCGAAGACCACCATGGTCCCCACCGCCTCTCCGGCGGGCGCGCGGCCCACCGCCCTCCGGTGCTCGCCCGGCTCCGTTCGCGCCCCCGGGTCCCGTGGGCCGCCGCGGAGGACTCCAGCGTAGGCAGGCGGGGAACACGGTGGAAGGCCCGCGGGCCAGGTGACGGACGTGGACAACGGAGCAGGCCCGCCCCACAATGTGAGCACGCCCCGGCGGCCGGCCGGCCGCGGACCCGGGCGCCCTGGACGGACGTCCCGCACCGGCGGGGGAGACGGAGCACGCCGCATGAAGGACCGCACGCAGGACAGCGCCGAGGACCGCACGGACGGCAGGGTCATGCGGACGGTCTACACGTTCTTCCTGGGGCTGCTGCTGGCCCTGTTCGTGGGTCTCGGCGTCGCCACGGTCCACCCCGGCCCGGAGGAGCCCGCGCCGCCCCCGGCGGTCGCGATGGCGCGGGAGACCCGCGAGCTCGCCCCGGAGGAGCAGCAGGAGTGGGCGGCCTACGAGCGCGAACGGGGGGCGTGGGAGGTCGAGCACATGCGGTACAGCCGCGACGTCGGCGTGATCGCCCTGGTCGCGTCCGTCGTGCTGCTGGGGGCGAGCCTGGCGGTGGAGCGGCGCCGGCCGGTGCTCGCCCACGGCGTGCTGCTCGGCGGTCTGTTCACGCTGCTGCACAGCGTGGTCCGCAGCCTGGTCTCGCAGGACACCGTCGCCTCGTTCGCCGTGGTCACCGTGGCGCTGGCCGTGGTGCTGTACCTCGGCTACCGCCGGTTCGTGGACCGCCCCACCCCGGCCGGTGACCGGTGGGGTCCTCCCCGGCCGGTGGTCAGCGACAACGGGAAGCACCCGTCCCGCCGCTGAGCGCGCCGGGCCGGTGCCGGCCGGTCAGCGGGGCAGCGGCAGCTTCTCGTCGAGCACGGCCCGGACGGCCGCGACGTCGACGTCCGTGACGGAGGCGTGCTCCCAGGCCGGCCGGTTGTCCTTGTCCACGAGGACCGCCCGCACGCCCTCGGCGAAGTCGGGGCGGGCGATCGTGTCCGCGGCGAGGCGCAGCTCCCGCTCGAGGCAGGAGCGCACGCTGTCGTCGGCCGCGCCGCGCTCCAGCAGCTCGAAGGTGCGCACCAGCGAGGAGGGGCTCATCCCCGCGAGGTCCTCCGGCGCGGCGGCGACGATCTGCTCGAGGGTCGGGGCGCCGTAGCGCTCCTCGATCTCCTCCCACCGCGCCACCACGGAGGACGGCTCGGGCTCGCGCGCGAAGCGGGAGAGGGCGTCCTCCGGGCCCTCCTCCACCACGGCCCCGGCGAGGGCCTCGAAGTCCTCGTCCGCCACGAGGACGTCGGCCAGCCCGAGGGCGACGGCGTCCGCGCCGCCGAGCCGCTGCCCGCCGAGGGCGAGCCAGCGGCCCACGGCCAGGCCCGGTTCGCCGCGGTGGTCCGGCCGGGAGACGCGCGGCAGGAACCAGGAGGCGCCGATGTCGGTGAAGAAGCCGATCTTCGTCTCGGGCATCGCCATGACCGTGGAGGGACCCACCACGCGGTGGGAACCGTGCACGGAGATGCCCATGCCGCCGCCCATGCAGATCCCGTTCATGAGCGCCACGTAGGGCTTGGGGTAGTCCGCGATCAGGCAGTCGAGGGCGTACTCGACGGCGAACACCCCCGTGGCCTCCTCCGTCCGCCCGGCGAGCACGGCGTCGCGGACCTCCCGGATGTCGCCGCCGGCGCACCACGCCCGCGGGGAGGCCGAGGTGACGAGCACGTGGCGCACGGCGTCGTCGTCCCGCCACGCGTCGAGCGCGGCCTTGAGGTCCCGGTACATCTGTGCGGTGAGGGCGTTGAGCTGACGGGGCCGGTTGAGCACGATGTGCCCGGTGCCGTTGCGGACCTCGGTCAGGACGTGCTGCGCGGTGCCGGTCGTGGCGGTGTCGGTCATGGCTCCCACCCTGCCACGGGTCGCGCCGCCGTGCCACGGCTCACACGCCGGAGGGCGGCCACTGTCCACGCTGCGCCAGGAGGGAGGCGAGCAGGTCGGCCCGGTCGGTGACGATCCCGTCGACCCCGAGCTCGAGCAGCTCCGCCATCTCGGCCGTCTCGTTGACGGTCCACACGTGCACGTCGATGCCGTGCCGGTGGGCGAAGTCCAGGAAGCGGGGGGTCACGAGCTGGACCTCGGCCCCGCCCCGCACCCGGTACCGGCGGGGGATCTGCACGGTGTCGAACGGCTCGATCCACCGGGCGGCCGCCCGCCGCGCGAGCCGCCAGGTGGGCCCGCCCAGCCACGAGCACACGAGCAGCAGGCGCATCCCCTCCTTGCCGGAGGACGTGGGCACGGTCCGGCCGTCCAGCTCGCGGATCCGCCGCAGCGTGCGGCGCCGGCGGCTCTCGGAGAAGGAGGTCACCCGCACCCGGTCCACAGCGCCGAGCTCGTGGAGCAGCGCCGGCAGGGCCGCCACGGACGCCTCGTCCTTGACGTCCACGTTGAACTTCAGCTCGGGGAGCTCCGTCAGCAGGTCGGCGAAGCGGGGGATGCGCCCGGCACCGGCGACGCGCTCGGCCCTGATCTGCGCCCAGGTCAGGGCGGAGACCTTCCCGCTGCCGCCGGTGACGCGGTCGAGGGTCTCGTCGTGGAAGGACAGGACCACCCCGTCGGCCGTCGTGTTGACGTCCGTCTCGATCCACTCGTAGCCGAGGTCCCGGGCCGCCCGGAAGGCGTCGAGGGTGTTCTCGGCACCGTCCCGGCAGAAACCGCGGTGGGCCAGGGCTGCGGGGGCGTCGCGCCGGTGCGCTGGAGGGGTCACCCCCCTATTGTTACCCCGTGGTAGCGGATTGTCCCGCCCATGACGCGCCAGGTCGGCCGCCGCGCAGCAGGGCCTCGATCACCTGGGCCACCCCGTCCTCCTCGAACGGCGGGGCCGTGCGGCCCACGGCCCGCGCGACCGCGGGGTGCCCGCTCGCCATGGCGTAGCCGTGGGCGGCCCACGTGAGCATCTCGAGGTCGTTGGGCATGTCGCCGAAGGCCATCACCTCGTGCGGGCGGATGCCGCGCTCGGCCGCGTACTGCTCGAGGGTGCGCGCCTTGGTGAGCCCCTTCTGCCCCATCTCCACGAGCGGGGCCGCCGCCACGGAGTGCGTCACGGACAGCCGGCCGGCCACGAGCTCGGCGAGCGCCCGGAAGTACTCCTGCGGCTCGGCGGTGTCCAGCTTGGCCAGGAACTTCACCAGCCCCTGGTCCTCCGGCAGCCGGTCCCGCAGCGCCCCGACCAGGGGGGCGCCGACCTCCATCCGGTCGGTCCTGGCCCACCCGTGGTCCGTGAAGACCCCCTCGAGGGTCTCCGCCGCGAACAGCGTGCCGGGGTGCCGGGCCGCGACCTCGTCCATGACCGCGAAGGCGTCCCGGGCCGGGAACAGGCTCGACTCCACGACCAGGTCGGCGCTGAGGTCGTAGACCACCGCCCCGTTCGAGCAGATGACCACGCCCTCGTGGCCGAGCTGCTCGCGCAGCGGGTCGAGCCAGCGCATGGGCCGGCCCGTCACGAACACCACGTGGATGCCGCTGTCCTGGGCGGCGCGGATCGCGTCGACGGTGCGCGGGCGGAAGCGGAAGTCGTGCCCCAGGACGGTGCCGTCGAGGTCGCTGGCGATCATCCGGATCGGCGCCGTCCCGGGGACCTCCGGATCAGGGCTCACGGGTGTACTGCCACCTAGGCCTCGTGCGTCCCGGTGAGGCAGGCGCGGGCGATCCCGGAGCTGAAGAGCTGGAAGTTGACGACGGCGGGGCTGGCGCTCTCGTCGACCTCGATCTGCTCCTCGCCCACGGCGGTCACGCACACGATGTAGCGGTGCGGCCCGTGGCCGGGGGGCGGGGCGGCGCCCACGTACTCGTCGGTGCCACCGTCGTTGCGGTGCTTGACCGCCCCGGCCGGAGGGTCGGACGCCGCGCCGCGCGCGAGGGAGGTGACGTCGGCGGGGATGTTGGACAGGCACCAGTGCCAGAAGCCGCTGGGAGTCGGGGCGTCCGGGTCGAAGACCGTGACCACGTAGCTCTTCGTGCCCTCCGGGGCCCCGGACCAGCTCAGCTGCGGGGACACGTCCTGGCCACCGGCGCCCATGATGCCCGAGAGCTGGGCCGGGGCGAGCGGGCCGCCGTCGGAGATGTCCTCGGAGGTGAGGGTGAAGCTCGGCAGGTCGGGCAGGTCGGCGTACGGATCGCGCTCGGGCACGGGCTCTCCTTCGGGACGGGACCGGGTGGGGGTCGGGGCGGGACGGGTCAGGGCGCGGGCAGCTCGTCCTTGCGGGGCAGGTCCGCGCCGGCGCGGGAGACCGTGACGCCGGCCGCCGCGGCGGCGTAGCGCAGCAGCTCGCCGACCTGCTGCTCGTCCAGGTTGTCGATCCGCTCGCGGGCCGGCGCGCCCGTGTAGCCGTGGTCGGTGAGCCAGCCGAGCAGCGCGGCCATGAAGGAGTCCCCGGCCCCCACGGTGTCCACGACCGTGGTGCGGGCGGCGGGCACCTCCACCCCGCGCGGCCCGGTGGCGCGGGTGCGGGCCCAGGGCCCCAGGGGCCCGCGGGTGACGACGACGAGCTCCGCGCCGGCCTTGAGCCAGGCGCCCGCGCTCTCCTCGACGCTGCGGTGGGGGTACAGCCACAGGAGGTCCTCGTCCGAGGCCTTCACGACGTCGGCGAGGGCCACGAGCTGCTCGGCCCGGGCCCGGGCGTCCGAGGAGTCCGGGATGATGGACGGCCGGCAGTTGGGGTCGTAGGAGATCAGGGCCGAGCGGTGGGCCTGCTCCACGGCGTGCAGGACCTTCGAGGCGCCGGGCTCGAGCATCGCCCCGATCGACCCGACGTGCAGCAGGGAGGTGTCCCGGAGCAGCTCGGCCAGCTGCTCGTCCGAGAGGTCCAGGGACCAGTCGAGCTGGAAGTCGTAGGTCGCGGCGCCGTCCTCCCCGATGACGGCCTCGGCCACGGAGGTGGGCCGCGTGTCGGCGTCGAAGGGCAGGAGCACGCCGTTGTCCCGCAGGTGCGCCTCGACCTGCGTGCCGTACTCGTCCTCGCCGTAGCGGCCGAGGAACTGGACCTCGTGGCCGAGCCGGGCCAGGCCCACGGCCACGTTCATGGGGCTTCCCCCGGCGTGCGCGCGGGGCTCCTGGCCGCGCTTCGAGACCACGTCCACGAGCGCCTCACCGATGACCGTCAGCATGCTCTCACGGTAGCACCCGCCGGCCCCGCCGCCCCCGGCACCGGACCGGCCCGCCGGGCCCGTAACGGGAGCCCTTCCCGCCCCCGGTGCCCCTAGAATGGAGGGCGGCGTCCTGCGCGAACCGCAGCGGCGCGCACCCGACCGCGCAACGAGGCGCGGCACGTCACGGCCGGACACGATGACGTCCCCGGCCGAGGAAGAGAGTCATTCTTGAGCACTCCTGAAAGCTGGGCCGACCGCGAGTCGCTCGCCGAGGGCATCGTCCCCCTGGTCGGACGCCTGCACCGTGAGAACAAGGTCGTGCCGACGGTCTACGGCCGCTCCCTGGTGCACAAGTCCGTCACCCAGATCATCAAGGCGCACCGCTTCGCCCGCCGGATCGACGGCGAGGAGCTGCCCCTCGAGGACACGACCCGCCTGCTCGAGGCCATGTCCGGGCTGAACCTCGGCACCTGCGCGGTGGACCTCGGCAAGCTCAACCGGCTCGCCCAGGAGTCGGACCAGGACCTCGAGTCGTTCCTGCGCGAGGAGCTCGCCCCCGTGGTGGACCGCAGGGCCCAGAACTCCCCGGAGTCCCAGGACGTGGTGCTCTACGGGTTCGGCCGCATCGGCCGCCTGCTCGCCCGCATCCTCATCAACCGCAACGACGGCACCGGCCTGAACCTGCGCGCCGTCGTGGTGCGCAAGAAGCCGGGCAACGACCTGGTCAAGCGCGCCTCCCTCCTGCGCCGCGACTCGGTGCACGGGAAGTTCGACGGGACCATCCACGTCGACGAGGAGAACGACGTCATCACGGCCAACGGGGTGGCCATCAAGTTCATCTACGCGAACGACCCCACCGAGATCGACTACACCGCCTACGGGATCGACAACGCGATCGTCGTGGACAACACGGGCGTGTGGCGCGACGAGGCCGGGCTCTCGAAGCACCTGCAGGCCAAGGGCGTGGCCAAGGTGCTGCTCACCGCACCGGGCAAGGGCGACCTGAAGAACATCGTGTGCGGGGTCAACGACGACGTCATCACCCCGGAGGACACCATCCTGTCCGCCGCGTCCTGCACCACCAACGCGATCACCCCGGTCGTGAAGGTCCTGCACGACAAGTACGGCATCGCGCAGGGCCACGTGGAGACGGTCCACTCCTACACCAACGACCAGAACCTCATCGACAACTGGCACAAGGGCGACCGCCGGGGCCGCTCCGCCGCCCTCAACATGGTCATCACCGAGACCGGCGCCGCGAAGGCCGTGGCCAAGGCCCTGCCGGAGATGGCCGGCAAGCTGACGGGCAACGCGATCCGCGTCCCCACCCCGGACGTGTCCATGGCCATCCTCAACCTGCAGCTCGAGCAGGCCCCGGAGTCCGAGGACGCGGTCAACCAGTACCTGAAGGACATCTCGCTGAACTCGTCCCTGCGCAAGCAGATCGACTACACCGACTCCCCCGAGATCGTGTCCACCGACTTCGTGGGCTCCCGCCGCGCGGGCGTCGTCGACGGTCTCGCGACGATCGTCAACGGCAGCTCGCTGGTGCTCTACGTCTGGTACGACAACGAGTTCGGCTACTCCTGCCAGGTCGTGCGGGTGCTCGCCCGGATGGCCGACATCGCGATGCCGCAGTTCCCGGCCGAGCGGGTCGCGGTCGGCACGGCGTCGATCCCCGGCTGAGCCGCCCCTCACCGGCAGCGGACCGTCCGCGCCGAGGGGTCGCCACCGAACGGAACGACCGACTCGCACCGTTCAGTGGCGACCCCCCGCGCAGCAGGTCGAGCAGACGGCGCCCCTCGAACGGCGGCGCGGCGGGTCAGGCGGTGTAGAAGGCCCCCGCGACCGCCCCGAGGGCGGCGACGTCGTCCACGTGGCACAGCTCCCGGGCCGAGTGCATCGACAGCAGGCCGATGCCGACGTCGATCGTGCGCACCCCCAGCCGGGCCGCGGTGATGGGCCCGATGGTGGACCCGCACGGCACCCGGTTGTTGGAGACGAACTCCTGGTAGCCCACACCGGCGCGCGCGCAGGCCTCGGCCCAGATCCCGGCGCCCACGGCGTCCGTGGCGTAGTGCTGGTCCGCATTGATCTTCAGCAGCGGCCCCGCCCCCGGCACCGGCTGGTTCACGGGGTCGTGGTGGCCCTGGTAGTTGGGGTGCACCAGGTGCCCGGCGTCGGCGGACAGGCACACGGACCCGGCCAGGGAGCGCCGGTGCTCGGCGGCGGAGCGGCCCAGGCCCTCACCGATGCGCACCAGCACGTCCTCGAGGAACGGTCCCGCGGCGCCGGAGCGGGTGCGGGAGCCGATCTCCTCGTGGTCGAACGCGGCGAGCACCGCGATGTGCCGGCCCTGCTCGACCGCCTCGGCCTCGCGGGCGAGCGCGCTCAGCCCGGCGTGCACGGAGGACAGGTTGTCCAGCCGCCCGGAGGCGAACAGCGTACCGCCCTGCCCGAACACGGCGGGGGGCTGGGCGTCCGCCAGCACCACGTCGTAGCCGACGATGCGGGCCGGGTCCACGGGCCCGCCGTCCGCGTGCTCGGCCAGCAGCGCGAGGACGTCCGCGTCCTCCGGCTGCCCCACTCCCCAGATCGGCTGCACGTGCTGCTGGCGGTCGAGCTGCAGGCCCTTGTTGGCCTCGCGGTCCAGGTGGATGGCGAGCTGCGGGATGCGGGCCACGGGGCCGGTGGCGGTCAGGTGCTCCACCGGGGCGCCGTCCGTCCCGCGGACCACGAGCCGGCCCGCCAGGCGCAGCTCGCGGTCCAGCCACGAGTTCAGCAGCGCCCCGCCGTAGGTCTCGACCCCGGCCTGGTGCCAGGTGTGGGCCGTGGTGGTGGGCCTCGGCTTGAGCTTGAAGCCCGGCGAGTCGGTGTGCGCACCGAGGATCCGGAACCCCGCCGCGGGGGGGACCTCCGCCGGGGTGGCCCACGCGATGACAGCCCCGTCGCGGAGCACGTAGCGCCGCCCGCGGACGCCGGTCCGGGCCCAGTCCTCCGTCTCGTCGAGGCGGACGAAGCCCGCCTCCTCCAGCCGGGCGGCGGCGGCGTGCGCGGCGTGGAAGGAGCTCGGCGACTCCATCACGTAGCGGCCGAGGTCCTCGACGGCGGACCGGGGGTCGACTGCGGTGCGGGGTTCCATGCCGTCAGTCTACGAAAGGTGCTGGGGCGCGCGTCCGGGCGCCTGTCCCGCCCAGTGACCGGGACAGGCGGGCGGGCCGGGGCACACCCAGGCTCCGGGCCCACGGCCCTCCCCACCGGGTCCGGGGCCGGCCGCGAGGAGGAGGGCCGGCCGCGGCGGGTGCACGGTCCGGGTCACCTCCACGCCGCGCCGGCGCGCGCCGCGGACCACGAGCCACGCGAAGAGCAGCTGCAGGCCCGCCGAGAGGGCGAGGGCCACCCAGGACGACTCCTCGGCGTCCGGGTCGGCCAGGCCGAGCGCGCCGAAGAGCGTGGCGATGACGTTGTTGACCACGTGCAGGGCGATCGCCGCCTCGAGCCCGCCGGTGCGCCAGGTCAGCCAGCCGGCGACGACCGCCATGACCGCGACCGCCAGCAGCCCCCAGGCGTCGTACAGGTGCCCGAACGTGAACAGGGGCACCGGCAGCAGGATCGCGAACACGGGCCGGCGCAGCCACCGTCCCACGGTCTGCAGCAGGTAGCCCCGGAAGACGAGCTCCTCCGCCGCGCACTGCAGCGGGACCACCAGCACGATCATGGCGATCAGCCACCAGAAGCCCTCCACCGGCTGCGGGGCGGTCAGCGAGCCGAGCAGCGCGTACTCCACGAGGAGGGCGGCCGCCTGGCCCACCGCGTAGACGGCAAGGGCCACGAGGAGGCACCGGCCGAGGAGGCCCCAGCGCAGCCGTCCCGTCACCGACAGCAGCAGCCCGAGGGGGCGGGGGCCCGTGACGGCCCGGGCCGCGAGGAGCGCCGGGATCATGAGGACCAGGGAGAAGAACAGCATGAAGAAGATCGCCGGGTCCATCATGTCCAGCTCCGTGCCCCCGAGGAAGACCTCGTCCAGGGCCTCCTCGCCGCGCACGGCCACGAGCCCCACGGCCCACACGATGCCGAACACGACGGCCAGCACCCCGTAGAAGGCGCCGAAGAGCAGCAGCTCCACGAGCGGCTTCCACCACCGGTGGTCGGGGTCGGCGTGGCCGAGCCGGTGGTACGGCAGGAGCCGGGGCCCGGGGCCCGAGGGGTCGTCGTCGAGGGATCCCTGCCTCCAGGGGGCGGCGCGCGTGGTCATGCCTCCCACGGTATCCGCAGCCGGTCCCTTCCGGACACGCGACAGTTCGGGGGCGCCCCGTCGTGGCGCCCGCCGGTCAGGGCAGGTCGCTGCGGTAGCGCAGGCCCATCTGCCGGCGCGCGTCGTCGAGCAGCTCCAGCACCAGCACGGTGTCCGCGACCGGCATGCGCGGGCTCTCGGTCAGGCCGGCCTGGAGGCACCGGGTCACCTCCCGCAGCTCGTGGGCGAAGCCGTGCCCGGCGGCCCGGAAGCGCTCGGTCCGCGGCGCGGCTCCCCCGGACCGGACCACGAGCTCACCGGGGTGGTAGAGGGGCGCCCCGGTGCGCAGCCAGCCGTCCGTCCCGCTGATGGTCACCGTGCCCGGGCAGTCCGTCTCGATGGACGTGGTGAGGTGGGCGTGCGCGCCGTCCGCCCAGGTGAGGGTCAGGCCGTTGTGCAGGTCCACGCCGTCCTCGTGGAGGACGCCGTGGGCCGTGAGGCCGGCCGGTGCGCCGAGCGCCGCGAGCGCCCAGGTGAGCGGGTACACGGCGAGGTCCAGCAGGGCCCCTCCGCCCGCCGCGGGATCCCAGAGCCGGGACCCGGGGTCGTACGGCACCGGGGCGCCGAGGTCCGCCTGGAGCCAGCGGACCCGGCCGATCTCGCCGGAGCGGACGATGTCGAGGGCGCGCCCGAAGCTCGGCAGGAAGCGCGTCCACACCGCCTCCATGAGGAACAGCCCGCGCGCCCGGGCGAGCTCCCGCAGCTCCCCCGCCTCCCGGGCGTTCATGGTCAGCGGCTTCTCGCAGAGCACGTGCTTGCCGGCCTCGAGGGCCGCGCGGGCCACCGCGTGGTGCTGGGCGTGGGGCGTGGCGACGTAGACGACCTCCACGGCGGGGTCCGCGACGAGGCGCTCCCAGCCGGTGGTGCCGTCGTGGTCGTGGTGGCTCCGGGCCGCGCCGAAGCGCTCGGCGAACGCCTCGGCGGAGGACCGGGAGCGGGAGCTGACGGCCGAGAGCACGGCGTCGTCGAGCAGCGCCAGGTCCTGGACCACGCGGCCGGCGATCGACCCGGTGGCGACGACGCCCCAGTGCACGGGACGGCCGGTCGCCGTCGCGGGGTCGTCGCCCGTCACCGGGGCGGGGAGGGCTGGAGGGGGCATGGTGGCCTTTCGGGGAGGATCCGGGGACGCCGACGACGGCGCCGGGGCGTCGCCCGGCTCGGGGCGGGAAGGACTAGACGGAGTCCCGGAGCACGAGCGAGGTCGACATGATGGTCACCCGGTCCGTCGGCCGGCCCTCGATCATGTCGACGAGGGTCTCGGCCATCTTCCGGCCGAGCTCGACGATCGGGTGGTTCACCGTGGTCAGCGCGGGGGTCACCGACGTCGCGAAGGAGTCGTCGTCGAAGCCCACCACGGCGATGTCCTCCGGGATGCGCAGGCCGCGGCCCTGGATCACGGTGTACGCCCCGGCCGCCATCTGGTCGTTCGCGGCGAACACGGCGTCGACCGGCCGGCCGCGGTCCAGCAGCCGCTGCATGGCCCGGGCCCCCGAGGCGAGCGTGAAGTCGCCCACCTCCACCAGCTGCTCGTCCAGCCCGGCCTCCCGCACCGCGGTCCGCCAGCCCGCCAGCCGGTCGATGCCCGGGGGCATGTCCTGCGGCCCGGCGATGGTCGCGATGCTCCGCCGCCCGCTCGCGGTGAGCAGCCGGGTGGCGCTGCAGGCGGCAGCCTCGTTCTCGACCTCCACGTAGTAGGCGTCCTCGGCGCCGACGAGCGGGCGACCCGCGAACACCATGGGCAGCGACCCCGAGAGGTGGGTCCACGAGTGGTCGCCGCTGTGGTGCGAGACCACCAGGGCACCGTCCACGTTGCCGCCGAGCAGGAAGCTGCGGGTCTTCTCGGGCTTCGCCTCGGACGCGATGACCATGTTCAGGGTGAAGTCGGTGTCCGTCAGGTACATCGCGATGCCCTGGACCACGGTCGTGAAGAACGGGTCCGCGAACACCTTGGACGTGGACTCCGGGATGATCAGGGCGACCGAGTTGGCCCGTCGCTTCGCCAGCGAACGCGCCGCCCGGTTCGGGGTGTAGTCGAGGGCCTCGATGGCCTTCCGCACCGACTGCGCCAGCTCGGGGTCGACGCTGGGCGAGTCGTTCACCACCCGGGACACGGTCGCCCGCGAGACCCCGGCCAGCGCGGCCACCATCTCGAGCGTCGGCACGGGCCGGGGGCCGCCTGCGCGCTGCGTCATGATCATCTCCGGTGCTCTCGGCGGGTGGGCTGGCATCAATGCTAGGCGCCCGTGGACGGGGCCACCGGCGTGCGGTCCGCGGCGGCGGCGATGACCCCGGCGTAGGCGCGACCGCTGTCCTTGACCGTGCGCTCGAACGTCCCGTAGTCCACCCGGACCACGCCGAAGCGCTTGCCGTAGCCCCACGACCACTCGAAGTTGTCCAGCAGCGACCACACGAAGTAGCCGCGGACGTCCGCGCCCTGGTCGATGGCCTCCCCCACGGCCGCGATGTGGCCGAGGACGAACTCGGTGCGCTCCGTGTCGTGGACGGCGCCGTCGTCGCTGACGACGTCGTCGTAGGCGGCGCCGTTCTCGGTGACGTACAGGGGCGGGAGCGCGGGGTACTCCTCGCCCAGGCGCACCAGGAGCTTCCGCAGCCCGTCCGGGTTCACCTCCCAGTCCATCGCCGTGCGCGGCAGGCCGCGGCTCGGGAACGCGATGTCCTCGGAGCCGATCCAGCACGAGGACGTGGGGCGGCTGGCGCCGCCGGAGTGGCCGTCGCCGCCGGAGGACTCCGGGTGCCCGCTGATGAGGTCGTCGTGGTAGTGGTTCACGCCGAGGAAGTCGAGGGGCGCCCCGATGGTCGCGAGGTCACCGTCCCGGACGAGATCGCGGAGGCCGAACCGGTCCAGGTCCGCGAGGGTGTCCTCGGGGTACGCGCCGCGCAGGATGGGGTCCAGGAAGAGGCGGTTCTGCAGGGAGTCGAACCGCCGGGCCGCGTCGAGGTCCACCGGGTCCGAGGGGTCTCGGGGGATCGAGTTGCTGAGGTTGAGGGTGATGCCCAGGTGCTCGGCACCGCGGGACCGCAGGTGCTCGACCGCGAGGCCGTGGGCCAGGTGCTGGTGGTGCACGGCGGCGACGGCGGCCCGGGGGTCCTGCCGGCCGGGCGCGTGGACCCCGGCCGCGTAGCCGAGCAGCGACGAGCAGAAGGGCTCGTTGAACGTGGTCCAGTGCCGCACCCGGTCGCCGAGCACCGAGTGCACGTCGTCGGCGTACTCGACGAAACGGTGCGCGGTGTCCCGGTGGGCCCACCCGCCCTTCTCCTCGAGCGCCTGCGGCAGGTCCCAGTGGTACAGGGTCAGCCAGGGCAGGATGCCGGCCTCGAGCAGCTCGTCGACCAGGCGGGAGTAGAAGTCCAGGCCCTCGGGGTTCGGGGCCCGGTCACCGGGACGCACCCGCGCCCAGCTCGTGGAGAAGCGGTAGGAGCCGAGCCCGAGCTCCTTCATGATCCGCACGTCCTCGGGCATCCGGTGGTAGTGCTGCACGGCGTCCTCCAGGGTGTCGCCGTTGGCCACGGCGCCCGGCAGACGGGCGAAGGCGTCCCAGACGGAGTCCTCCTTGCCGCCCTCGTGCCCGGCGCCCTCCACCTGGGCCGCGGCGGTGGCCGAGCCCCAGAGGAAGCCCTCGGGCCAGCTGCGGTGGTGCACGGCTGCGTCTTCTGCGTTGTTCGGCATTAGCCCTTCACTGCTCCTTGCATGATTCCGGAAATGAGTTGTCTGCCCGCGACGGCGAAGAGCGCCAGGAGGGGAAGCGTGGCCATGACGGCGCCGGCGAGGACGATCGAGTAGTCCACGTAGCGGGCCGACTGCAGCTGGCTCAGCGCCGTCTGCAGGGTGGGGTTGCTCGCGTCGAGGACGAGCAGCGGCCACAGGAAGTCGGTCCACGCCGTCATGAAGGTGAACAGGCCGAGGATGGCCATGGCCGGGCGGGCCGCGGGGAGCGCGACGTGCCAGAAGGTGGAGATCATCGACGCCCCGTCCATCCGGGCCGACTCGATGAGCTCGTCGGGGATGACGTCCACGAGGTACTGGCGCATGAAGAACACGCCGAACGCCGTGACGAGGGTGGGCACGACGACCGCCCCGATCTCGCCGGTCCAGCCGAGCTCGCGCATGAGCATGAACAGCGGGATGATGCCGAGCTGCGTGGGGATGGCCATGGTCGCGACGACCGCGACCATGAGGCCGTCGCGCCCCTTGAACCGCAGCTTGGCGAACGCGTACCCGGCGAGGGTGGAGAACGTGACCACCGAGACGGTGATGATCCCCGAGATGAGCACGCTGTTGCCGAGGGCCAGCCAGAAGGGGATGGTGTCGAAGACCTCGCCCACGTTCGTCCAGAAGTTGCCGCCCGGCAGCAGCGGCGGCCAGGTGCGGCCGAGGGCCTCGTTGGAGCGGCTGCCGATGATCACCGACCACCACAGCGGATAGGCGCTGGCCAGGAAGAACGCGGACAGCAGGCCGTAGGTGAGGAAGCCGGGGCGGTGCCCGTCCCCGAAGATCCGCCGGCGCACGGGCACCGCCCGCGGCCGCCGCGTCCTGGTCCTCGTGGGTGCGCCGGTGACGGTCATCGTGTCCTCCTCGTGGTCGTCGGTGCTGCGGCCGCCCGTGGCGCGCCGGTGCCGGTGTTCGCCGCCGCGTCGGGGACGACGGCGTCCACCGCACGCGGCCTCCGCCGCCGATCGGCCCCGCGCCCGGTCCTGCGCGGCGGCCTCCCCCCGTCGGACGCCGTCGCGATGCGGCGCGAGACCAGGTAGTTGACCAGGCCGAAGAGCAGGATGAGGAGGAAGAGCAGCCAGGCGATGGTCGCGGCCTTGCCGAAGTTCTGCCGCTGGAAGGCCATCTCCCAGAGGTAGAGGACCGTGGTCTGGAACTGGCGCTGCGTGCCGCCCGCGGCCACGGGGTCGAAGAGCCTCGGCTCCGTGAAGATCTGGAGGCCGCCGATGGTGGTCGTGATGACCACGAACACCATCGTGGGACGGATGCTCGGCAGGGTGATGCTGAAGAACCGGCGGAGAGGGCCCGCGCCGTCGATCGCGCCGGCGTCGTACAGGTCACGGGGCACCGCCTGCATCGCCGCGAGCAGGATCAGCGCGTTGTAGCCGGTCCAGCGCCAGTTGACCATGGCGGCGATGGCGATGTGGCTGGGCAGCGTCTCGTTCTTCCACAGGATCGGGTCGACCCCGAAGCTGCCGAGGATGTTGTTGATGAGCCCGTACTGCTCGCCGAACATGTTCGTGAAGATCATGGCCACGGCCACCGGGGTGACCACGTAGGGCAGCAGCACGCTCATCTGCCACAGCGTCCTGGCGCGCAGGTTCTGGTCCAGGACCGCCGCGATCAGCACCGCGGCCGCCAGCTGCGGGATGCTCGAGAGCAGGAAGATGCTCACCGTGTTGAACAGCGAGTTCCAGAAGAACCGGTCCCGCAGCACCTCGGTGAAGTTGCCCAGCCCCACGAACTCGCCCCGGCCGGTGAGCAGGTGCCAGTCGAAGAGCGAGACGAAGAACGTGTACCCGAGCGGGAAGAGCCCCACCACTCCGAAGAGGACGAAGAAGGGCGCGATGTACAGGTAGGGGGAGGCTTTCAGGTCCAGGACGATGAGCCGCTGTCTGCGGGTCGGCCTGGGCGGACTCGGCGCCGGCGCGGCGGGCGCCGCGGCGGCGGGGCGGTGGGCTGTCGTGGTCATGAGGGTCTCGCGCTTCCGTGAGGGGGCCTCCGGCGGATTCCGGAGGCCCCGTGGCCGGGTCCTGCTAGTTGTTGACGACCAGGTCGTCGAGAAGCGCGAGGGCCTCGTCCCAGGCCTCGTCGGCCGTGGCGGTCCCGGCGTCGAGGCGCTTCAGCGGCGGCAGGAAGACGTTCTCCTGGATCACGGAGTCGTGCGGGCCCTTGAACTGGGCGACGACCCCCTCGGCGCGGGACGCGAGGATCACCCCGGTGGGTGCGTCGTTGAACACGGGGTTCGGTTCGGCGTCCTCGACCAGCTTCTCCTGGGCCTCGATGGTGCTGGGGAAGTTGTTCGCCTTGGCCGACTGCTTGACCTGCTGCTCGGGCGCGGTGAGCCAGGCCGCGAGCTTCGCCGCCTCCTCCGGGTGCTCGGAGGTCTCCGGGACGGAGAGGAACGCGCCGCCCCAGTTGGAGGCGCCGCCCGGGAAGACGTCGGCGAAGTCCCACCCGCTGCCCTCGCCGCCGCCGGCGGACTCGAGCTGGCCCTCGATGGTGCCGAGCATCCAGCCGGGGCAGACGAAGGTCGCGAAGGAGCCGTCCACGAAGGCCTGGCCGTTGCCCCAGTCGAACTGGGTCTGGTTGGCGGAGAGGCCGTCCAGCGTGCCCGCGGCGAGCAGGTCGAAGCGCTCGCGCAGCTGCTCGTTGCCCTCCACGTTCAGCTCGCCGTCGGCGGTGTAGTAGCCCTCGTCGAGCTGGTTGACCATCGAGTTCCACACGAAGCCGGACTGGTCGTACCAGGCCTTGCCCGTGGTCTCCTGGTACTCGCGGCCGAGCTCGAAGTAGGTCTCCCAGGTGGCGTCGTCGCCGCCGAAGAGCTCCGCGACCTCCTCGCGGTCGCTGGGCAGACCGGCCTCCTCGAAGAGCTTTCCGTTGTAGCAGAGGCCCTGGGGGCCGATGTCGGTGCCGTACCCGATGACGCGGCCCTCCGGGTCGGTCCCCTGCTCGAACTTCCACGGCACCCAGTTGTCCTTGATGTCGGCCGCGCCGTGCTCGTTGAGGTCCACGAACTGGTCGGAGACCTCCATGATCGAGCCGAGCCAGCCCTCCTCGATGGCGGTGACGTCGCTGAGCCCGGACCCGGCGGCGATCTTGGTGAAGGCGTCCGTGCGCGCGTTCGAGCCGCGGTCGATGTTCGTGGCCTTGATGGTCACGCCCGGGTTCAGCTCCTCGTACTCGCCGTAGAGGTCGTCGTAGCCGAAGGTCCCGAAGGTGGTGACGGTGAGTTCGACGGGGTTGTCGGCGCTGGCCGGCTCGCCTCCGCCCCCGCCGCACCCCGTGGCGACGGCTGCCAGTGCCGCCGCACCCGCCAGGGCTGTCGTTCGCTTGAGTCGCGTGTGTCCCACGGTCACTCCTTATGTGAAGGGCTGGAGAGGAGCTGCTCTTGAGAGAGCGCTCTCTCTGCTGTGCCTCGACTGTATGTGCCGTGGCTCACACCGTCAAGAGAGCGCTCTCTCAGATCTCGGAGAAGTCGCTCCGCGTCGTGCGGCGAGGACGGGACGGGCCCATCCGCGACGCGTCAGCGGGCGTAGCGGTCCACGAAGGCGGCGAGGATCCTCTCGGGCTCGGTCACGGGCGGCCCCGTGCGAATCCGGTCCTTGACGTCCTCGGCCTCGGCCGGCGGGAAGTACCCGTGCTCCTTGTACGCCTCGATCCGGCGGAGCAGGGCGGGGGCGTCGAGCTCGGGATGGAACTGGGTCGCGTAGAGGTTCTGCTTGATCCGGAACATCTGGACGGGGCAGTCCGCGCCGGTCGCGAGCAGGACGGCTGCGGGCGCCAGGGTGCGCGTGCCCTCCTTGTGCCCCACGAACCCGTGGAACGCCGGCGGGAACTCCCGGAGCAGCGGGTCCCGCAGCCCCTCCTCGGTCAGGGTGACCTCGATGACGCCGATCTCCTCGCCGCGGGTGCGGTCCACGATCCCACCCTGGTGCGTGCCCAGGGTGCCGACGCCGTAGCAGGCGCCGAGGAACGGGAAGTCCCGGGCGACCACCTCGTCGAGCAGGTCCCGCATCTCGGACTCGGCCCGCCGCTGCACCTCCGACTTCAGCTGCGGCGGGTCGGAGGAGTTGAACGGGGACCCGCCGATGACGACCCCGGAGTAGCGCTCGAGGTCGATCGGCGGCATGGGCCCCGCCTCCAGCCGGACCCGGTGGAGGTGGCTCTCCTGCAGGCCGCTGAAGCGGCAGATGGTCTCGTACTCCTCGTCCGCGACGTCGTCCTCGGCGCGGGTGGCGAGCAGCAGGAAGGGCTTCATGACCCCATCGTAGCCAGCGGCGGGGCGCTCCCCCGCCCGCTCAGGGGACCAGGCGCTCCCGGTGCGCATAGGCGTTGAAGGAGGTGCCGCGGCTGAAGCCGAGCAGGGTGACCCCCGTCTGCTCCGCGAGGTCCACGGCGAGGGCCGAGGGCGCCGAGACGGCCGCGAGCGCCGGGACGCCGGCCATGTACGCCTTCTGCACCAGCTCGAACGAGGCGCGGCCCGAGACCTGGAGCACGGTGGAGCCCAGAGGCAGGAGATTCTCGCGCAGGGCCCAGCCCACCACCTTGTCCACGGCGTTGTGCCGCCCCACGTCCTCGCGCACGCACAGCAGCTCGGGCTCGCCGGCACCGTCGCCGTCGGGGCCGTCCGGGAAGCGGAAGAGCCCCGCGGCGTGGACGCCGCCGGTCGTGGCGAACAGCTTCTGCCCGGTGCGCAGCCGGTCCGGCAGGGCGAGCAGCGCGGGCACGGGGAGCCCGGTCCGGTCCGCGGCGGGGTCGAACGAGGAGACCTTGGTGACGGCCTCGATGGACGCCGTGCCGCAGACCCCGCAGGACGACGACGTGTAGACGTGCCGCTCCATGGAGGTGTCCGGCAGGGCGACCCCCGGCGCGAGCCGCACCTCCACCACGTTGTAGGTCCGCTGCCCGTCCGGACCGATGCCGCTGCGGTAGTCCATCTGCACGATCTCGGCCGGCGCGCGCACCACGCCCTCGGAGACGAGGAACCCGGCCACGAGGTCGAAGTCGTGACCCGGGGTGCGCATCGTGACGGTGAACGGCCTGCCGTCGAGCCGGATCTCCAGGGGCTCCTCACCGGCCAGGGTGTCCGCGCGTCCGGCCCCGCCGCCGTCGGCGGTGTACCGGTGCACGCGGCGCCGCTGGGAAGCTCGGGTCATGGCGGTCCTCCGGTCCCGGCTCCACCGGGTGGGAGCCCTCCCCCGGCATCCTATGGGCGCGGCCCGTGGCGGCCGAAGCAGCCGAATTACCGAACAGTAACGTCGGGCGAAGTGGGGACAGGCAACTTCTGTTCTTATTCATAGACTTTTGTCTAGAGTTGACGTGTCAAGGGAATTCGGCGGCAGGGCTGCCGGCGGATCCCCCGGGCGATCCACTGCGGTTCCACGGGCCGGCGCGCCGAGGCGCGGCCGTCGCAGCGGGCACCCCGTCCCCCGTGATCCGGGGGGACCGGGTGCACGCCGCCTCCGCGGACACCCCACCGGATGCCCGGCACCACACGCGCACCGATCCCGCGCGGCCTCTCCTCTCACCCCTCTCTCGCTCGAAGGCGGAACCATGAACACTGCAGCGCAGACCCCCCTGTCCGAGTCCACCGCGAAGGCCGGCCGGAACCGGCGCGCCGGCAAGGCCGTCCTGGCCGGCGCCGTGGCCGTCGGCCTCCTCGCCGCCGGCGGCGGGACCTTCGCCAAGTGGTCCGAGGAGCAGGCCATTGCTTCCGCCGACAGCATCACGGCCGGTGAGCTCTCGATGAAGAACACCACGGTGTCCTGGACGGATGGCGCCGGGAAGGACATCAACCCGGCCGTCTACAAGATCGTCCCCGGCGACACCGTCCAGCTCCACGCCTCCACCACGGTGATCGCGGAGGGCGCCAACCTGCAGGGGTCCCTCGAGCTGCAGCTCCCCGCACAGCTGCAGCAGGAGATCGACGCGCTCGAGAAGGCCGGCTACGTGTCCTACGACGTGACGCTGGCCAGCGACGAGAAGTCGGCCCAGAACTCGTTCCCGGTCACCAAGGACGACAACGGGGACACCGTGACGGCCGTCGCCACGTTCACCTGGAAGGCGGACATGACCACCGGCAGCGCCGGCGAGAAGGTGGCCAAGTCGCTGAACGGCACCAAGCTCGTCCTCGCCCAGAAGTGACCGTCCGGGGCCGACCGGCCCCACGGTGCCCCGGTGCGGCGGCGCCGCCGCACCGGGGCGCACTGCCCCTCGCACCCCGGCTCACTCCGTCTCACCCCCAGAGGCCCCCATGACGCGCACTCCCCGCTTCCGCCCCTCGACCGCCGGCCGCGCCCTCGCCGCCGCCGCGGCCGCGCTCCTGGCGCTGACCCTGCTGGGCAACAGCCTCGGAACGGCCGCCCGGTGGTCCGACACGGCACCGCTCGAGACGCAGGCCGTCAGCACCGGCACCCTCGACGTGGCGCTGGAGCCCGCGCGGGCGACCCTCCACCGCACCGACGTCGATCCCACGACCGGTGCCCTCCGGCGCGGAACCACCGACCTCACCGGAGCGGCGGACGCCCTGTCCGCGCTGGCCCCCGGCGACACGGTCGTCGTCACGACCCGCGCGGTCCTCGACGTCGAGGGCGCGAACCTCGCCGCGACCCTCACGGTCGATCCCGGCGTGCCGGCCGGCGGCGCGGTCGTCCCCCGCGTCGAGCTCGTGCCGGTCTCCGGCGCGCCGCCGCAGCCCGGGCCGTCCTCCTGGACGGTGACCTCGGCCCACGACGGCGCGGTCTACGACGTCACCGTCTCCTACGAGGTGTCCCCGGACCCCGCCGCCCAGGGCACGACCGTCACGCCGGGCCCGCTCACGGTCGCCCTCACCCAGCACTGACCCCCCTCCCCCAGGAGCTCCCATGAGCCAGTACCGCACTCCCACGGCCTACGTGCTCGGCGTCCTCGTCCTGCTCGCCGTCATCGTGCTCACGACCCCGAACGGCGGGACCCACGCCCGCTGGTCCGCCACCGCCCTCGCCGAGGTGCCCACCATGACCACGGGCCGGATCGGCTTCGAGATCACCGCGGTCGAGGGCGCCGGAGGCGCCGCGACCCTGACCAGCACGTCCGGCTTCGACGTCCGGTACCGGCCGGTGCAGGTCTCCCTGGTGGACTCCGCCGGGCGGTCCGTGGCCGCGCCGGCGGGCATGCGCTTCGCGTACCGCACCGGCGCGGCCTGCGACGACGGCGCGGCGCCGGCCGAGTGGACCGCCACCGCACCCGGAGGATCCGCCCCTGCCCGCGTCGACGGCGGGACGCGGGCGTCCCTGGAGCACGACCGGCCTGCCGGGCTGTGCCTGACCGTCTCGACCGAGGCCGTTCCGGTCGCCGCGCTGCGTGCGCTGAACGAGCAGGAACTGCGGGTCGTGACGCAGGTGGAGGCCGCCTCGCTCGAGGAGGGTGCCTGGCCCGCGACCCGCCCGTGGACAGTGCCGCTCGTCCTGAAGATGCCGGCCGAGGAGCAGCCGACGACCGCTCCTCCCCGCCCGGCGGCGGGACAGTGCAGCGTTGACGGGCCAGCCGCGCTGCTCCGGTGGACCTGGTCCGGTGGCGCCGATGCTCCGGCCGTCACCGCATGGGAGATCTGGATGCGCCCGCTGGGCACCACGGCGGCGCCCACTCGGGTGAAGACCGTCTCGGGCGGAGCGGCACGGACGGTTCACGTGGCCGTCTCCGAGCTGCCGGCCTCATCGGACAACCGGCCCAGCCAGGACTACGAGACCCTCGTGCGGGCAGTGTTCGCCACGGGGCCCGCGTCCCACGCGGACAGCGCCTACGCGTGGAAGCTCAAGACGCCCGGCGGAAGCGGCAAGATGAACTGTGAAGGACTCCCGTCATGACCACCGTGCTCCGCAAGACCCTCCACCCGCTGCTCGTGCTCGCCCTGGCCGCGGTGGCCGCGCTGCTGCTCGCCGTCGTCGTCCTCCCGCTCGCGCTCGGCTGGGTGCCCCTGACGGTGCTCTCCGGCTCGATGGAGCCGACCGTCCCGACCGGCAGCCAGGTCGTGGTCGCCCCGCTCGAGGGCGAGGACGACGCCGCGGGACTGAGCACCGGGGACGTCGTGACGTTCATGCCCCGTCCGGACGACCCGACCCTCGTGACCCACCGGATCGTGGGCGTCGCGGTGGACGGCGAAGGGCGGCGCAGCTTCACGACGCTGGGCGACGCCAACGCCGCCCCGGACGCGGAGCCGGTCACCGCCACCCAGCTGCGCGGCCTGGTGAAGTATCACGTGCCCTGGGCCGGCTACGCCGCCACCCTCCTGGACGCGGAGCAGAAGCGCAGCGGGATCGTGCTGGTCGCCGCGGCGCTGTTCGGCTACGCGCTGTGGCAGCTCGTGGGCGCCGTCCGGGACCGCGCCCGGCCCACGGACGAGAGCGCGGAGGCGGACAGGGACGCGGAGCGGGACCACGGCGCCGGCGGCGTGGCGGAGCAGTTCCCGGCCGGGGAGCAGACGTCCCCGGCGGAGGCCCCGACGGAGGCGCTGCCGCTGGTGCCCGCCGCCGCCGGCCGCTGAGCGGCGCAGCGCTCGCCCGGGGGCCGGGGCGGCCTGCCGGACCGTCGACGCCGGGCGAGCCGCCGTTGCCGGTCCCCGGCGGCGGGGCCATGATGGGGACCATGACCGAGACCCCGCTCACGCACGTCGACGAGAACTGGCAGCGCGCCCTGGTGGTGGTGGCGCACCCGGACGACATGGAGTTCGGCGCCGCCGCGGCCGTGGCCCGCTGGACCGGACAGGGCAAGGACGTGGTGTACTGCCTCGTCACCAGCGGCGAGGCCGGCATCGACGGCCTCGAGCCGCAGCAGTGCGGTCCGCTGCGGGAGGCGGAGCAGCGGGAGTCCTGCCGGGTCGTGGGCGTGGAGCAGGTGGAGTTCCTGCACCTGCCGGACGGGGTGCTCGAGTACGGGGTGGCGCTGCGGCGCCGGATCGCGGAGGTGGTCCGCCGGCACCGCCCGGACGTGGTCATCACCAACAACTTCCGCGACACCTGGGACGGCGCCACCAACCTGAACCAGGCCGACCACATCGCCACGGGCCGGGCCACCCTGGACGCCGTGCGGGACGCCGGCAACCGGTGGGTCTTCCCGGAGCAGGTCGAGGCGGGCCTGCAGCCGTGGCCCGACGTGCTGGCGGTATGGGCGGCGGCCTCGCCCGACTCCCGGCACGCGGCGGACGTCACGGAGACCTTCGACGCCGGCGTGGAGTCCCTGCGCGCGCACGGCGCCTACCTCGAGGGCCTGGGCTGGACCGACTTCGACCCGGACGCCTTCCTGCGGGGCAACGCCGCCGCCGTGGGCGAGCGGCTCGGGGTGCCGCTCGCGAGCTCCTTCGAGGTGCTCCCCCTGCGGTGGGGCGGCACGGAGGACTGAGCCCGGCTCCGCCGGCGCGGAGCGCTCAGGCCGGCTCGGGCTCCCGGAGGACCAGGAGCACCAGCAGCACGGCGAGGACCACGAGGGCCGCCACGAAACCGACGGCCCCGGCCCAGCCGGTGACCGTGTAGAAGACCCCGCCGGCCGTGCCCAGCACGGACGAGCCCGCGTAGTAGAAGAGCGTGTAGAGGGACGAGGCCTGCGCCTTGCCGGTGCGGGAGCGCACCGGGACCCACCCGGACGCCACGGCGTGCGCGGCGAAGAAGCCCGCGGTGAACAGCAGCAGCCCCACGACGATCACGGGGATCGACGGGACCAGCGTGGCCAGCAGCCCGGCGAGCATCACGGTCCCGCTGCTCGCGAGGACCACCCGGCGCCCGTGGGCCGCCGCGATCCGGCCGGCCGTCCCGGAGGACCAGGTGCCCGAGAGGTAGGCGAGGAACAGGAGGCTCACCACGGTCTGGGACACCCCGAACGGCTCCTCGCCGAGGTGGAAGCCCAGGTAGTTGTAGATCGCCACGAACCCGCCCATGAGCAGAAAGCCCTGCAGGTAGAGCACCAGCAGACCGCGGTCCGCCAGGTTCGCCCCCAGCCGCCCGAGCAGCCCGGCCGGCCCGGTGAGCCGGACGGTCTGGCGCACGAACCCGCGCTGGCGCGGGGCGATGAGGACGAAGACCACGGCGGCGAGCGCGGCGAGCACGCTCACGGTGATCGTGCCGGTCCGCCAGCCGAACGCGTCGCCCACGGGTGCGGCGATGATGCGCCCGGCGAGGCCGCCCAGGCTGGTGCCCGCCACGTAGGTGCCGGCGGCCACGGCGGCGTGCCGGCGGTCGAGCTCCTCCGCGAGGTAGGCCATGGCCACGGCGGGGATCCCGCCCAGGGCGATGCCCTCCGCGAAGCGCAGCGCCACCACGGCCTCGAAGCTCGGCGCCAGGGGCATGACGAGCCCCAGGACCGTGGCGGAGACGACGGCCATGACCATGGTCCGCAGCCGGCCCCACCGGTCGGAGACCACGGACCACGGCAGGACGCCCACGGCGAGGCCGAAGGTCGCGGCGGAGACGCCCAGGGAGGCCCGCGCGGCGTCGATCCCGAGGTCCGCGGCCAGGAGGGGCAGCACGCCCTGCACGGAGTAGAGCTGGGCGAACGTCGCCACGCCGGCGCACAGCAGCGCCAGCAGCACCCGGCGGTAGCCCCGGCTGCCGCGGTCGTAGCCGGTCCAGCCGCCGGGCTCAGCCACGACCGGCCCCGCGCATCTCCCGGGCCCCGGCCCGCAGCCCGGTGACCACCCACAGGCCCAGGAGCAGGAACAGGGCGAGATAGGGCAGCGCGGCCACGGCGTCGATCGCCGGCCCGGGGACCCCCACCGGCCTCAGCCACGCGTCCCAGCGGATCGGCCCGACGTACAGGCCCACCAGCGCGACCCCGCCCAGCACCAGGGCGAGCCGGCGCGGACCGTCCCGGAGGAACGCCGGCCACGCCTCGACCCACAGCGCCGTGCACACGAGCCCCCACCACACGTGGTGGTGGGACCAGGTGACCGGGGACAGGTAGAGCATGAGGAGGGCGTTGACCGCCACCACGGAGAGGATCATCCCCCGGGCGGCGAGGACCCGGATCAGCAGGGCGACGCCCACGACCGCGGCGAGGAGCAGGACCCCGCGCAGCAGGGGCTCCGGCTCCCCGGGGACGCCGAGGTGGAGGAGCACCCCCTGCAGCGAGGTGTTGTCGACGTACGCGGTGTCGCCGACGCGCTCGTCGCTGAGCACGGCCTCGGTCCAGAACACGACCGCGTCCCGCGGCAGCGCCAGGAACCCGATCACCACGGTCGCGGCGAAGGTGAGGCCCATCGTGAGGATCGGCCGCAGCTGTCCGCGCACGAGGAACACCAGCCCGAACGCGAGGGGGGTCAGCTTGATGCCGGCGGCCAGGCCGATCCAGAACCCGCGCGGGATCCGGCCCAGCAGGGTGTCGTCGCGGGTGCGCAGCAGGTCGTAGAGCACCAGGGCCATGAGCAGCGCGTTGATCTGCCCGAGACCCACGTTGCGCATCCACGGCCCCGACCACAGCAGCACGGCGGTGCCGGCGGCCACGGCGGTGGCGGGACCCAGCAGGGCCTGCAGGGGCAGCGGCCGGCCGCGGGCGGCCGCCCGGCGCAGGAGCACGGCCGAGAGGACCGCGGCGACGCCCATCGAGGCGAGACCCAGGGCGAGCTCGGTGAGCCGTTCGGGGAGGAAGGCGAGCGGCACGAACAGCAGCGCCGCGAACGGGGGGTAGGTGAACGGCAGCCCGCCGTCGCCGTCCGGGCTGAGCCCGGGGCCGTAGAGCTCGTCGTCGAAGCCGTGCCGGTCCACCACGGCCATCCCGCCGAGCCGGTAGACGTCCAGGTCGATGCTGCTGTCGAGGACCAGCCACACGGACCGCACCAGCACGCCCGCCAGCAGCAGCCACACCAGGCCGGTCAGCGCCGTCGAACGTCCGGTGCGGGACGCGACGGCGGCGGACGGAACGCTCACCAGGGCCTCAGTTCTCGGGTCGGTGCGTGCCGGAGCGGACGCAGGCGGAGGTTGCGGCCCCCACTCTAAGCCCGCCCGGCCCCGTCTCCCGTCCCGGTCGGCCCGGGGCCGGGACCGACCGCCCGGGAACACGGCATGATGGACCCTGACACGTCGGAGACACCGCGACGGCACGGACCCCGGGCACCGGGACCGCGTGCCTGCCGCGAGCACCGGAGGAGAACCATGACGGAGCACCAGACGGGCGGCCCGGCGGGGGCGTCCCCGCACGAGCTGCTGCTCGAGAGCGAGGACATCGCGTCCTTCCTCGACGCCCTCTCGGGCCGCATCGCCCAGGCCCTGTCCACCGACGGGGACGAGGTGTGGTGCGCGGTCACCCTGCTCCGGCCGAAGCGGTCCTCCACCGTGGCCTCCTCGAGCCCCGCGGCCGAGGCCCTGGACGAGATCCAGTACCACTACGGCGACGGGCCGTGCCTCACGGCGTCCCGCGAGAACCGGCTGGTCCACGTCCCGGACACCCGTTCCGATCCCCGGTGGCCCGAGTACGGCCGGGCCGCCGCC
Organism: Kocuria sp. CCUG 69068; assembly: GCF_020833785.1. Taxonomy (NCBI): domain Bacteria; kingdom Bacillati; phylum Actinomycetota; class Actinomycetes; order Micrococcales; family Micrococcaceae; genus Kocuria; species Kocuria sp. CCUG 69068. The sequence goes on along the minus strand of NZ_PDDL01000024.1, from coordinate 4,604 downwards.
GCCCACGGCATCCTCTCCGCCCTGGGGGTGCCCCTGGACCTCGCCGGCGAGGCCTCGGCGGCCCTGGACGTCTACGCCGACCGTCCGCACAAGTTCGACCGGGCGACGATCGAGGTCATCCAGCGCGAGGTGGCCTCCGCCTCCAGCGCGCTGCGCCTGGCCGTGCGGATGGAGAAGCACCGGGACGCCGAGGCGGACCTGAAGGCGGCCATGGCCTCGCGCACCACCATCGATCTCGCCGTGGGCATCGTCATGGGCCAGAACCGCTGCACCCAGGAGCAGGCCTTCGACATCCTCCGGTCCGCCTCCAGCCACCGCAACGTCAAGCTGCGCGACCTGGCCGCGGAGCTGGTCGCCACCGTCGGACAGGGCCCGGCCACCACCCACTTCGACCGCTGAGCACACCTCCGGCGGGCTCCGCTCCGCTCCCGCGGAGGGACCGTGGCCGCGTGCGGCGCGGGAGCGGCTACCCCTTCCGCCACTCGTCGCTCGTCAGGTGCGAGCCCGCCTGCGGTCCCATCTGCACCATGCCGCCGTCGACGACCCAGGACGCCCCGGTGACGTAGGCGGAGGCCGGGGACGCGAGGAACGCGATGACCGCGGCGACCTCGCGGGCGTCCCCGGGCCGGCCCAGCGGCACGCCGGGACGGTGGGCGGCCCGCGGGTTCTCGTCCTCCTGCCCCGTCATGGGGGTGGCGATCTCCCCCGGGGCCACCGAGTTCGCGGTGATCCCGTGCTCCCCCAGCTCGAGCGCGATGGTCTTCACGAGTCCGCCGAGGCCGTGCTTGGCGGCGTCGTAGGCGCTCGAGCCGACCCGGGGCACGTGCTCGTGGACGCTCGTGACGGCGATCAGCCGCCCGCCCCGCCCGGCGGCCACCAGGTGCCGCGCCGCCGCCTGGAGGCACACGAACGCGCCGTCGAGATCGGTGGCGAGCACCTTGCGCCACGTGCCCAGGGACGTCTCCAGGAACGGGACGTTCGCCCCCGTGCCCGAGTTGTGCACGAACACGTCCAGGCCGCCCAGGCCCTCTACGAGGCCGTCGACGACGGCGCCGCAGCGCTCCGGCTCCGTGGTGTCCAGCCGCGCCACCACGGCCCGGCGGTCGTAGGACCGGACCTCCTCCGCCGTCCGCTCGGCACCCTCCTCGTCCCGGTGCCAGGTGATCCCCACGTCCATGCCGGCCGCCGCGAGCGCCACGGCGGTCGCACGCCCGATGCCGGAGTCGGAGCCGGTCACCACGGCCGTGCGGGGCTCGAAGTCGGGAGCGTGCTCCATGGTCGTCGCCTTCCCTCCGTGCAGAGCGCGGACCGCCGTGCGGGACGGCCCGGGGGCACCAGCCTATTCCCGGCGGTGACGCGGCGCACACCCCCCCCCCCCCCCGGCCGGAGCCGTTGCGGACCGCGACCGAGGAGAGGAAGCTCTTGAGCAAGCTGATGATCGGAGACGAGGAGAGCGTCATGGCACACCAGGACCCGTCAGGATCGACCGTCCCGGAGGATCCCCGGGAGCGAGGAAAGGACCGGCCGGGCGCCTCCACCCCGCGGGGGCGGCGGCAGGAGGTGGTCGCCGCGGAGAAGCGGGAGTTCGGGGGCGTGAAGTTCGGCTCCGCGTTCTTCGGCTGGATGACCGCCACGGGCATCGCCGTGCTGCTCACCGCCCTGCTCGGTGCGATCGGCGCGGGCGTGGGGGTGGCGACCAGCTCGGACCCGGGCGAGATCGCGGAGCAGGTGGCGCAGGACGCCGGCACCGTGGGCCTCGTCAGCGGCATCGCCCTGGCCCTGGTCCTCTTCGTCGCCTACTTCGCCGGGGGCTACGTGGCCGGGCGGATGGCCCGGTTCGACGGCGCCAAGCAGGGGGTCGCCGTGTGGGTGTGGGCGGTCCTCATCGCGATCGTCCTGGCGGTCCTGGGCGCGGTGGCGGGCGAGCAGTTCAACGTGCTGCGCGAGCTCAACAGCTTCCCCCGCATCCCCATCGGCGAGGGCGCCCTGACCACGGGCGGCATCATCGCCCTGGTGGTCGCCGTCCTGATCCCGCTGCTCGCGGCGGTCCTCGGCGGCCTGGCCGGGATGCGCTTCCACCGGAAGGTGGACCAGGCCGGCATCGACCACCAGTACCGCTCGCACTTCTAGGACCGCTTCCGGGACCGGGGCGGGTCAGAACTCGAGGACGAGCCGCCCCCGCACGCCCCCGGCCTCGAGCCGGCGGTGCGCCTCGGCGGCGTCCGCGGCGGGCAGGACGGCGGCCACGCGCAGGGAGAGCACCCCCTCCTCCACGTACCGGCGCAGCCGGTCCAGCTTCGCGCCCGAGTGGTACTCCTGGGGCACGCTGATCCGGTGCACGGTGATCCCCCGGCCCGGGTCCCCCGTCCAGTGCCGCACGGTCGCGAACCCTCCGCCGTCCCGGACGGCAGGGGCCGCCTTCTCGCTCAGCACGGCGGCGTCCACGAGGGCGTCGACCCCGTCGGGGAAGAACTCCCGGACCCGCTCGGCGACGTCGTCCCCGCGCGCCACCACGTGGTCGGCGCCGAGGCTGTCGACGAGCTCCAGATCCTGCTCCGCGGCGTCCGCGATCACGGTGAGGCCCTCGTGCTTGGCGAGCTCCACCACGTAGTTGCCGAGGGTCCCGGCGGCCCCGGTGACGGCCAGGGTCTGCTCGGGCTGGAGGTCCAGCACCTCGAGGACCTGCAGGGCCGTGAGCCCGTTCATGGGCAGCGTGGCGGCCGTGGCGAAGTCCGTGTCCGCCGGGAGGCGGGCGATCGAGTCGTCGGGGGCGACCAGGAGCTCCGCGTAGGCGCCCCCGTGCTCCCCGCGCGGCAGGGCGATGGCCATGACCGCGTCCCCCACCCGCCAGGCGCTGCCCTCCCCCACCTCGTCGACGACCCCGGCCGCGTCCATCCCCGGCACGTACGGCGGCCGCAGGTGCTCCACGGGCTGACCGCCCGCGCGCAGCAGGGTGTCCGTGGGGCTGACGGCGGCCGCCCTGACCCGGATCCGCACCTCTCCGGGGCCGGGGTGGGGGTCCGGCACCTCGTGGACGGCGAGGACCTCGGGCCCTCCGAACGTCTCGACTCCGATGACTCGCATGCCCGTTCCAACCCCGGGGCGCCCGCACCCATTCCGGCTCCGCACCGATGCCGTTCCGATGCCGTTCCGATGCCGTCCTGACATGCGGGCGAGGATCCCGTCACACCGTTGCGGCCCCGCCGGTCCGGGGCCATGCTGAGGGCGGGTCCCGCCGCACCACGAAGGGGAGCACCATGGCACCGACAGACTTCATCACCCTTCCCGTCTCGGACCTGGAGCGATCGAAACGGTTCTACTCCTGTCTCGGCTGGCGGCTGCACCCCGCGTTCGAGGGCACCGGCGCCGGGACCGTCGAGATCCGCGAGGACGAGCACGTCATGGTCCTGAGCGAGGACCGCCACCTGCGCCTGGTGGGGCCCGGGACCCCCGGCACCCCGGCCGACGCCTCCGTGGTCAACGCGCTCAGCGTCGACTCCCCGGACGAGATCGACGTCATCGTCGACCGCGCCGTCCGCGCCGGCGGGACAGAGGGCGACGCCCAGGACTACGGCTTCCTGCGCTCGCGCTGCTTCCGGGACCCCGACGGCCACCAGTGGGAGATCCTGTGGGTCGATCCCGCGGCGGCCTCCGTCCGCGCCGCCCGCCGGCGGTGACCGCGGGCACGGCGGAGCCCGGTCACCACGGGTGACCGGGCTCCGTCCCGTCTCGGCGGCTCAGGTGCTCACTTCTCGGAGACGGCCGCCGCGAGCCGCTCGAGGGAGTGCTCCAGGGCGCCCTCCTCGAAGAGCGGGAAGGACACGGCCTTCTTGGCCTCCGGGGTCGCGTGCTCCCACGAGTAGGTCTCGGTGACCAGCGTGGCGCCGGGGCCCTGGGGCTCGAGCTCCCAGATCCACTCCCAGCCCTCCAGCTCGGCGCCCTGCGGCTTGGGCTTCCAGGCGAGGAGCTTGTTCTCGTCGTAGCCGGAGACGGTGTTCTCCATGACGTAGTCGCCGCCCATGTGCTCGCCGTTCATGTTCATCACGAACACCTGGCCGACCTTCTGGATGCGCTGGTCGTCGCCGGAGACGACCGTGCCGGAGCCGTCGATCTGCCGGTGGCGCGAGGGCAGGCTGAGGACGTCGAAGATGGCGTCGGCGGGGGCGTCGATGACGCGGCTGGCGGACAGGCTGTTCTCGGACACGGGTGGTTCCTCTCGTCGGCAACGGTACGGCCCCACCGTAGGCAGACGGGGCCGGTCCCTGGCCAGGGCTGTCCGCTCCCCGCGTAGCCGGGTCCGGCCCGTGCGCTCAGCCCTGCCCCGCGCCGAGGCCCTGCGGCTCCCCCGCCAGCGCCCGCAGATAGCCGGCGAATCCCCGCTCGACCCGGCCGGTGCTCCGGCCCGAGGTCAGCACCCGCACCCGGTCCGTGGCGAGCACCCGGTGCCCGCGCGCCCGCGCCGCCTCCGCCAGCCCGACGTCCTCGCCGTGCGGCAGGGCCGGGAAGCCCCCGCACGCGGCGTACACGTCGGCGCGCACGCCCAGGTTCGCCGCGTGCACGTGGGGGTGCCCCTCCTCCAGCCGGTGCCGGGCGTGCAAGCGCGC
>NZ_PDDL01000239.1:0-1289 GCF_020833785.1 Kocuria sp. CCUG 69068 | reverse complement strand
CCCGGCATGCCCCTGCCGGGGTGGGCGGTGCGGCTGCCCGAGGCGGCGGCCCCGCTGCTGCGCACCGGCCGCCCGGCCGTGCTCCCCAGGGTCCACGACCGCGCGTGCCTGGTCGATCTGCGCTGCGTGCCCGAGTCCGAGGACGAGCGCCTGCGCGCGGCGGTGCAGGCGGCCCTGACCGCCCTGGCCGGGGCGGACGGCGGCCCGGGAGGGACCCGGTGAGCGTGCACGTCGTCGCCACGGCCGGGCACGTCGACCACGGCAAGAGCACCCTGGTGCGGGCCCTCACCGGGATGGAGCCCGACCGGTGGGAGGAGGAGCGCCGCCGCGGGCTGACCATCGACCTGGGCTACGCCTGGACCGCGCTGCCGTCCGGGCGCGACGTGGCCTTCGTGGACGTCCCGGGCCACGAGCGCTTCCTCGGCAACATGCTCGCCGGTCTCGGCCCGGCTCCCGTGGTCTGCTTCGTGGTCGCCGTCGACGAGGGCTGGCAGGCCCAGTCCGGCGACCACCGCGACGCCGTCGCGGCCCTCGGCATCGAGCACGGCGTGGTGGTGCTCACCCGCGCCGACCGGGCCCCCGGGCGCACCGGCGAGGTCCTCGCCCAGGTCCGCGCGGAGCTGGCCGGGACCGGTCTGCACGACGCGCCCGCGGTCACCGTCTCGGCCCTCGAGGGCACGGGCCTCGACGAGCTGCGCGCCGTCCTCGACGACGTCCTGGCGCGGGCGCCCGCCCCCGCCCAGGGGCGGCTGAGGCTGTGGGTGGACCGGTCCTTCACGATCACCGGCTCCGGGACGGTGGTGACCGGCACGCTGGCCGCGGGATCGCTCCGGCAGGGCGACCGGCTGCACCTGCTCGGCCACGGCGGGGCCGTGCCGGTCGTGGTCCGGGGCATGCACAGCCGGAACGTGGCCCACACCGCGCTGGAGCCGTGCACCCGCGTGGCGCTCAACCTGCGGGGGGTCTCCGCCTCCGACGTGCACCGCGGCGACGCCCTGGTCACCCCGGACACGTGGCCGCTCACCGACGTCCTCGACGTCCGCCGGGCCACCGGCCCCGCCCTCACCGACACGGCCGAGCACCTCGTGGTCCACGCCGGCACCGCGGCCGTGCCCGCCCGGCTGAGCCCGTTCGACGACGACCACGCCCGGCTGGTCCTGGACCGGCCCCTGCCCCTGGTCCTCGGGGACCGCCTGGTGCTCCGCGACCCCGGCAGCCGCTCGGTGCTCGGCGGCGCCCAGGTCCTCGACGCCGACCCGCCCGCGCTGCGGCGGCGCGGCGACCGGGCG
>NZ_PDDL01000238.1:0-1395 GCF_020833785.1 Kocuria sp. CCUG 69068 | reverse complement strand
GCCGCCAGGGCCCCGGCGCCGAGCAGCACCTTCCGGCCCCGCCGGGTGACGTGGACGGCGGCGAGGGCCCCGCCGGCCACGTCGGTGCCCGGGGCCGCGCCGAGTCGTCCGGCGCTCATCCGTCCCGCGGCCCGGACCAGCTCCACGAGCTCGTCGGTCCGGACGTCCCACAGCGGCACCCCGGCGAGCACGGGCAGCAGCCAGCCGCGCAGGCCTGCTTCGGTGTCCTGCAGGTACAGGTGGTCGGCGGTGCAGCGCGGGCACTCGTCGAGGTGGTCCTGCACGGCCTGCGTCCGCTCGGCGGACAGGCCGCCGTCGGCGAAGGCGCCGAGGTCGGCCGCGCAGTCCGCGCACCCGGCGAGGGTCGGCAGGTCCTGCCTGGCCCGGCGGTAGGCGGCCCGCAGCCCGGCGCGCGCCTCGAGGTGCAGCGCGGTGGTGGCGGCGGGGCTCAGCCCGAGCACCGCGGCCGTCCGCTCGAGCCCGAGGGCCTCCACCTCCAGGTGCCACAGCACGGCCTGCCACGACGCGGGGAGACCGAGATAGATGCCGGTGACCGTCCCGGCCGCGCTCGCCCGCTCCACGCCGGCCCGGCCCACGACGGCGACCAGCCGTGCCCGCAGGAAGACCCCCGGCCCGCCCTCGTCCTGCGTCTCCTCGCCGAGCTCCGCGAGGACCTGGTCGAAGGCCGTGCCCGCCAGCTGCTCCGCGTCCTGGCGGCTCGGCGTGTGGAGCCGGGCCACGACCACGGCGGTGTGCCAGTGCCGGTCCCGCAGGTCCGGGAAGGCGTCGGGCTGCTGCGCCCGCACCGCGGCGAGCAGCTCCTCGTCGGTGCGCGGGGTGCGCCCCTGGGCGAGCGGCTCGGTCGTGCGCGTCATGGGGTCTCCGTCGGTCTCGGGAACGCTCGGTCACCTTGCGGTGCGGGCGACCCGGGAGCGGTGCCGCAGGGCCGTGCCCCCGGCGAAGACGATGACGGCGCACGCCGACGGCGCGCGGTTCCAGCACTGTGGACCCCCCGGTCCCCCGAGCCCATGGTAGAGCGCCCCGGTGGAGGGCGGCACGCCGCTCCTGTCACGAGCCGTTCCCGTTCGTAACACAGTGCCGCCGGGAGCCGCGGGGTCGCCGGGTGACGCCAGGCCTCCGGGAGAGGCGGGCGGGGCTGGGCGCTCAGCGGTGGGGGCGGCCCTCCCCCTGGTCGACGTGACCGCCGGAGCGGCCGGGCGCCCCGTCCGACCCCCGCTGGTGCTCGCGGCCGTGGCGCCCCGAGTGCTTCCGCTCGCGGGACCCGTCCTCGTCCCAGCTCGTCCCGCGGTGCCGGGGCCCGCGCTCGGCGTACCGCACCCCGGGGGCGCCGGCCCCCTGCTGCGCGTGCCGGCGTCCGGGAGGCGTCCGAGCCCG
>NZ_PDDL01000237.1:0-1411 GCF_020833785.1 Kocuria sp. CCUG 69068 | reverse complement strand
CGCCGGGCGACGTCCTGCTCGAGCGTGGCGAGCATCTGCTCCGCGTCGGCCACCAGGTCCTGCGCGCCGCGGTCCACGCCGCGCACGAGCCACTGCGCCAGGGCGAGCTCGGCGTCCAGCCGGGCCCGGTCCAGCAGGTGCGGGTCCGGTGCCCCGTCGGGCGCCTGGAAGGACGTGCGGCGGCAGGCCGCGGCGTAGGCCTCGAGCACCCCCTCGGCGAGGCGGGCGTCGCGCGCCGCGAAGAGCCACGCGAAGTCCTCGGCGGGATCCCCCACGTGCAGGTCGGTCCACCCGGTCACCCCGCGCACCCGTCCGCGGGAGATCACGAGGTCGTCCTCCTGCAGGTCGCCGTGGACCACGCGCGGCCGGAACCGCCACACGGCACGGTCCTCCAGGACCTGCTCCCACCGGTGCAGCAGCGCGGCCGGCACGCGCCGCGTGTCGGCGGCCCGGCGCAGCTCCGTGCGGCGCCGCTGCCGGCACTGCTCGGCGGTGTAGCCGGGCAGATCGGCGTCCAGGACCAGCGCGGTCGGCAGGGCGTGGATCGCTGCCAGGAGCCGCCCGAGCTGCACGGTGAGCGTCGGGGGCGGCTCGGCGCTCGGCACGTGCCGGTGGTGCTCGGGGTCCGGCTCGGCGGCCATGCGGGCGAGCGCGTCGATGTCCAGCGGGGCGCCCTCGATGTGGGAGTGCACGAAGGCGTGCAGGTCCCCGTGCGCCACGGAGCCGGCGGCGGTGGGGACCAGGAACGGGAGACGCGACCGGACGGCGGGGGTGAAGGAGCGGAGCACGAGGTGCTCGGTCTCCAGGCGGACGCTCGCCTCGGGGCTCAGCGGGGAACGCACCCGCCAGCGCCGGCCGGAGGCGTCGAGGACCACGGCGGAGCGGAAGTCGGCGTCGTCGTCGGGGGAGGGCCCCACGGCCACGGGTGCGAGTCCGGGGACGCCTGCGGCGGCGACGGCGGCCAGGTGCTCGAGGGACGTGCTCACGCCGTCCACCCTACAAGAGGCCCGGCCCTGCAAGAGGTCCGGCGGCCGTCCCCGTCCCCACCCGCCGGACCCGTGGTCCGCCCGGGTCGCTACAGTGGGGGACGTGCCCGCCTCCACCCCTTCCGAGCCCGTTTCCGGCTCCCGCCCCGTGCCCGCCCCCGAGCGTCTCTCGCCGGCCCGCCTGCCGTTCGCGGCGACGGCCTTCGACCGCGACGCCGTCGACCGTGAGCTCCACGACGTGCGCGTGCTCGCCGCGCAGGACCCCACCACGCTCGTGCTCGTGCTCGCGGGCGGTCTCGCCCCCGTGGCCGGGGACGCCCTGGTCCTGGTGCCCGCGGCCGAGCTCCCGGCCGTGCCCCACGACCCGCGCCGGCCGGAGGTCTACCTGGGCCGGCTGCCCGGCGCCCACGGGGCCCCCGGCCCCC
>NZ_PDDL01000236.1:0-1420 GCF_020833785.1 Kocuria sp. CCUG 69068 | reverse complement strand
GGGACTGTCGCTCTAACGGTGTAAGAGGCGTTTCCATGGTTAGTGGTTCTCCGCCGCCGGCATCCGGTCGGCGAAGGTGATGGCGAAGGCGTTCAGCGCCGGCTTCCACCGTGTGACCCATCGTGTCTGCCCGGTGCCCTTCGGGTCCAGGGATCGCACGACCAGGTACAGCGTCTTCATCGCGGACTGCTCATTCGGGAAGTGGCCACGTGCCCGCACCGCCCTGCGGAACCGGGCGTTGAGGGACTCGATGGCATTCGTCGAGCAGATCACCCGGCGGATCTCCACGTCGTAGTCCAAGAACGGCACGAACTCGCTCCACGCCGCCCGCCACAGCCGGCTGATCGCCGGGTACTGGGCGCCCCACTTGTCCTCCACCTCCTCCAGGGCGGCCTCGGCGGCAGCGGCGGTCGGGGCGGTGTAGACGGGCTTGAGGTCCTTGGCGAGCTCGTCCCAGTACTTCCTCGAGGCGTACCGGAACGTCCCGCGGATCAGGTGGATGATGCAGGTCTGCACCGTGGCCAGCGGGAACACCGCGTTCACGCTGTCGGGCAAGCCCTTGAGCCCGTCGCACACCACGAAGAACACGTCCCTGACCCCGCGGGACTTCAGGTCGTTGAGGACCGCGTACCAGAATTTCGCCGACTCCCCGTCGCCGTCCCCGGCCCGCATGCCCAGGATGTCCTTGTGCCCGGCCAGGTCCACCCCGATCGCGGCGTACACGGGTCGGTTGCGGACCTGCCCGTCCCTGACTTTGACCATGATCGCGTCGATGAAGACCGCCGCGTAGACCTGCTCCAGGGGCCGGGCCCACCAGGCCTGCATCTCGTCCACGACGCGGTCGGTGATACGGGTGACGGTGTCCTTGGAGACCTCCGCGCCGTAGACCTCGCCCAGGTGCGCGCTGATCTCCCCGGTGGTCAGCCCCTTGGCCGACAGCGAGAGCACGACCTGGTCCAGGTCCGTCAGCCGCCGCTGACGCTTACGCACGATCACCGGCTCGAAGCTGGCTTCCCGGTCCCGTGGGACCTCGATCTCGACGGGGCCGGCGTTGTCGGTGATCACCGTCTTGACCCGCCTCCCGTTGCGCGAGTTGCCCCGGTTACGCCCCTCGGGTTCGCCGGGCTGGTAGCCGAGGTGTTCGTTCATCTCCTCGTCCAGGGCGGCCTCGACGACCATCTTGGTCAGCTGCTTCAACAGCCCGCCGGGACCGGTCAACGCCGCCCCGCTGGCGCGGGCGGCACGGACCAGCTCCCGGACGGTGTCTTGTTCGACCGCGCTCAGCTGCGCGTTCTCTTCCGGCTCGTCACCGGGTGTCGGTGGGCTCACGTCCACCAGTGTCTCGATGTTCTCGCTCATGTCGACCCTCCAACCCCGAACGGGGTGATTGGGCCTCTTACACCGTTACTGCGATAGTCCC
>NZ_PDDL01000235.1:0-1311 GCF_020833785.1 Kocuria sp. CCUG 69068 | reverse complement strand
GTTGGACAGGGACTCCTGGGCGCACCGGAAGACGGACAGGCCGAGGGCCGGCGGGATCCTGTCCAGGTCACCCGGGACGGCCTCGACGGTGCGGACGTCCACCGCGAGCCCGTTGTCCGCGTGCCGGCGGGCGAGGGCCGCGATGTCGGCGAGGCCGGGGTCCGGCCGGCGCGCGGCGTCGGGGGCGCCTCCGCCGGGGCCCGGGGCACCCTCCTCGCCCTCGGCGCGGAGCACGCCGAGCAGCTGGCGCATCTCCCCCACGGCGGTCCGGCTGGACGCCTCGATCGTGCGCAGGGCGGTGGTGGCGGCGGCGGGGTCACGGTCCAGGACCTTGCGCGCGGCCCCCGCCTGGATGCCGATGACGGACACGTGGTGGGCGACGACGTCGTGCAGCTCCCTGGCGATGCGGAGCCGTTCGTCGACGACGGCGCGGCGGGCGATCTCGGCGGACTGGTCCCGGATCCGCTGCGCCTGGGCCGCGAGGCGGTGCTGCTGCAGCGCGGCCCGCCAGGACGCGCGCCCGGCCAGCACCGCCCCCCCGAAGTACACGGCGTTCACGATCAGGGTGTACACCGCGTAGGACGGCAGCTGGGGCAGCGGCCCGTCGACCTCGCCCAGACCGGAGAGGAAGTCCGCGTAGGCGTTGGTGATGGTGAAGGCGCCGAGCAGCCACAGCCCCATGGTGCCCACGACCACCGACATGGCGACCCACAGGGCCTGGCGGTCGCGCGACCAGGCGACGGCGGCGTAGAGGGCCGCGAAGTAGGCGCCCTGGAAGGGCAGCGTCATGGCGGCCGTGGGGCTCGCGTAGGTCAGCCCCAGGAACAGCGCGGAGGACGCGACCACGACCGGCAGCGGGTAGCGGCGGCGCACGGCGAGGGGCACCACGATGAGCACGGTGCTGAGGTAGAAGCGCCAGGGCTCGTCCCCCTCGGCGAGCCCCGCGTAGCTGTGCAGCAGCACGGAGGCGAGGAGGGTGACGAGCAGGAAGCCCAGGGCGGCCAGCACGTCGTTGCGCCGCTGGGCCGCCGTGGGCGCGGGCCGGGACCAGAACGGGTCCTCGGGGTCGTTCAGCCAGGCGGTGACGCGCACCGCGAGCGGAGCGCGCCGGACGGGGGCCGGGTCCGGTCCCGCGTCCGGGTCGGTGTCCGGGTCGGTGGTGGGTCGGGTGTGCACGCCCCCACGGTAGCCCGCGGCGGCGGCGCGGGACTTCCGCCCCGCGGGGGATCCTGCGGGGGCGCTCTCAGCCGCGGTGCAGGCCGAAGAAGCGGCGCAGGCGTGCTCGCGAGCCGGGGGCTGCGGAGGGCTCGG
>NZ_PDDL01000234.1:0-1447 GCF_020833785.1 Kocuria sp. CCUG 69068 | reverse complement strand
CCGGGGCCCCCGCCGCGGCCCCGCAGGACACCGCCCGGGTGGCACCGCAGGGGCACGGGCAGGCCGTCGAGCCCTTCCACGGCCCCCGGCAGGCCGGGGTGGCGACCGCGCCGCAGGCGTTCGCCGCCTTCGTGGCGCTGGACCTGAACCGGGACACCACCCGGGACGCGGTGCGGCGCCTGCTGCGGGTGCTCTCCGAGGACGCCGCCGCCCTGACCCAGGGGCGGGCGCCGGTCGCCGACCAGGAGCCGTGGCTCGCCGAGCACCCCGCGCGGCTCACGGTCACCCTCGGCTTCGGGCGGCGGCTGCTCGGACTGGTCGCCCCGGACCGGGTGCCGGCCTGGCTGCGGCCTCTGCCCCCGTTCTCGATCGACCGGCTCGAGGAGCGGTGGAGCGACGGCGACCTGCTGCTGCAGATCTGCGCCGACGACCGCCTCGCGGTCTCGCACGCCCAGCGGGTGCTGCTCAAGGCCGCCCGCTCCTTCGCCGCCGTGCGCTGGGTGCAGGACGGCTTCCGGCACACCGTGGGCTCCGTCCCGGACGGGCAGAGCATGCGCAACCTCTTCGGCCAGGTGGACGGCACCGTCAACCCCCGGGGCGGCAGCGAGGAGTACGAGCGGGTGGTCCACGGCCGGGACGGCTTCGCGCCGTGGGTCCCGGACGGCACGGCCCTGGTCGTCCGCCGGATCGCCATGAACCTGGACACCTGGGACGAGGCGGACACGCCGGCGCGGGAGGACGCCGTCGGGCGGCGCCTGCGCGACGGCGCCCCGCTGACGGGCGGTGCCGAGCACGACGAGCCGGACCTCGCCGCGCGGGGGCCGCTGGGCTTTCCCGTCATTGCGGACTACGCCCACGTGCGCCGCTCCCGCTCGGAGGACCCCCTCGAGCGGATCCACCGGCGGGTCTACAACTACGACCTGCCCGTGGCGGGTGCCTCGGGCACCCGGGGCCGGGGCGTGACCACCGGAGGGGTCAGCGACGCGGGGATGGTCTTCGCGGCGTACTGCGCGGACGTCGACCGCCAGTTCGTCCCGATCCAGCGCCGGCTCGACGAGCTCGACATGCTCAACGCCTGGACCACCCCGGTCGGGTCCGCGGTCTTCGCCGTGCCCCCGGGCTGCGCGGAGGGAGGGTTCGTGGGGGACGTGCTCTTCGAGGACTGAGGACCGCCCGTGTGGGATCCGGCACACGCGCACGGGCCGGTGCGCTCGGGGAGGGACAATGGAGACGGGCCGCCCCGTCGTCGTGGGGCGGATGAAGGAGACTGACCATGAGTTCGAGGACGGCCGAGCGCGCCGACCACGGCACCGCCGCCCGGCCGGGCGACCGGGGGATCGACCCCTGGTGGCTCGCGGCCGTGCCCCTCGTGGCCCTCGCGGCGCTCATCGCGGCGATGCTGTGGACCGGCTCCGGCGCGGCCCGGCTCGCCGCCGACCCCGGGGCG
>NZ_PDDL01000233.1:0-1452 GCF_020833785.1 Kocuria sp. CCUG 69068 | reverse complement strand
GGTCCTCGTACGGGAACACCGCCACCGTCTTGGCGCCCAGCTCGTAGGCGGCACGGAAAGCACGGATCGCGATCTCGCCGCGATTGGCCACCAGGATCTTGGAGAACATCAACACCCGTTCCGCACCTGGACGCTCCACTGGAGGCCTGGGTGCTGTGTTGTGAATTTCTGACAAGGTCAACTGCGAAGGAGAAACGGCCGGGCACGGCAGGGGCCGCCGTGCCCGGGCAGGGCAGACCCGGGCCCTCGGGGCCGCGATGGGGCCGGGGTGCCGAGCGGATCCGCGACGGTGCGTCTGCGCGTGCTGCGGTTCACGCGCCATCCGGGCCTGTCAGCCGAGTAGGATCACGTCGAGCGTCCGGGGCCCGTGCACGCCCTCCACGCGCTCGAGCTCGATGTCCGAGGTCGCGGACGGCCCGGAGATCATGGTGACCGGGGCCGTGGGCTCCACCAGGGCGAGGGCCTCGGGGATCAGCTCGACCACCGAGTCCAGCGGCACCACGCAGATGTGGTGGTCGGGGACCAGGCTGATCGCCCTCCGGCCCTCGTCGGGACGGCCGGTGAGGAAGATGGTGCCGGTCTCGGCGCAGGAGACGGTCGAGGACGTCACCACCGCGTCCACGGCGTTGAGCTCCCGCACCCCGAGCGCGGAGGCCGCCCGGGCGTCGTTGGGATCCACCAGCATCCGGCGGGTGGCGGTGTCCTGCGGCAACCAGGCGGTGTCCAGACCGGCCGGGACCACATACCGGGCGGAGACCCCCAGCAGCTGCTCGATCCGCCCCGGCAGGGAGGCGGGGGTCTCGTGGTGCACCGCGGCCTTGTAGTCGACCAGCCGGTCCACGAGCATCTCGACGACCTCCTCAGCCGCACGCTCCGAGACGCGGCGATAGGTGCGCTGCGCCGGTGCAGGGGTAGGCGCGTCGTGCAGCGCCCCGCGGATCCGGTTGAGGATCTCGGTCTTTGCCTCGCTCATCGTGCTCCCCCGTCGTCTTCGGTGTCGGTCTCGGCCCCATCCGGTGCGGTACTGCCCGCATCCGGGCCGGCGGCCGGGCCGCCGTCGGCGGCCACCCGCTGCTGCGTCTCGTCGGCGTGCTTGGCCCACCAGTTGCGGAAGGACTCCTTCGGCGGGGCGGGGATGTCGCGCTCATCGGTCCAGCCCCCGGCGATCCCGGGCAACCAGGAAATCGCCCGATCCTTGCCCGCCACCGCCCTCCCCAACGGCAGACCCTTCTCGGCCAACCCCATCCGGGTGCCCGAGGACATCACCACCGAAGCGCCCTTCATCATCAAATCCATCTGGGAGGGCACCCGGGGGGTGGGCTTGCTGCGCACGTCCTCGTCGCGCAGGTGCACGAGGATCTCGGGGATGTTGATCTTCACCGGGCACACGTCGTAGCAGGCCCCGCACAGCGAGGAGGCGTAGGGCAGGGAGGCGTTCTGCTCGGAGGTGAT
>NZ_PDDL01000232.1:0-1484 GCF_020833785.1 Kocuria sp. CCUG 69068 | reverse complement strand
GACGAGAGCCTCGGCGCGGGCGGCCTGATCTCCCTCGCGGCCCGGGCAGGCGCCCGGGTGCGGGTGGTCGTGGCGACCCTGGGCGAGCAGTCGCACCCGCGCTCGCCGACCCGGACCCCCGCCGACCTCGCCCGGGTGCGCCGGGCCGAGGCCTCCGCCGCCACGGACCGGCTCGCCGACGGCGTGGTCCCCGAGCTCCTGGGGCTGCCCGACGGGGCCCTGGCGTCGGCGGGGGAGGCGCTGCGCGCCCCCGTGGCCGAGGCCGCGGCGTGGGCCGCCGCGGGGCGGCGTGGCGTGCTGGCCGCCCCGTGGGGCGACGACGGGCACGTCGACCACGAGGTGCTGGGCCGGGCCGCCCGGGCGGCCGCCTCCGTCCACGGCGTCGAGTGTCTCGAGTACCCCGTCTGGCTGTGGCACTGGGGCGGGCCCGAGGACCTGCCCCCGCACGGGATCCGGGTCCTCGCCCTGGACGCCCCCGCGTGCGCGGCCAAGGAGCAGGCCCTGGCCGCGCACGCCTCGCAGGTCCTGCCGCTGTCCCCGGCCCCGGGCGACGAGGCCCTCCTGGGCCCCCACGTGCTGGCCCGGTTCCGCCGCCCGGCCGAGCACTTCTTCGTGCTCCCGCCCGCAGGACAGGCCCCGGACGCCGCCGCCGTGTTCGACGACGTCCACCGCGGCGCCGAGGACCCCTGGGACGTCGACTCATCCTGGTACGAGCGGCGCAAGCGCGCCGTGACCCTCGCCGCGCTGCCGCGACCCCGGTACCGCCGGGTCCTGGAGGCGGGGTGCTCCCTCGGCGCCCTCACCGCCGAGCTCGCGGACCGGGCGGAGTCCGTGCTGGCCGTGGACGCGAGCGGGGTGGCGGTCGAGCGCGCCCGGCAGCGGCTGGCGGAGCTCCCCGGCGTGCAGGTGGAGCAGCGCAGGCTGCCCGGGCAGTGGCCGCCCGGGCGGTTCGACCTCGTGGTGGTCTCCGAGACCGGCTACTTCCTCGACGCCGCGCAGCTGGGCGGGCTCCTCGACCGCGTGGCCGGGTCCCTCGAGCCGGACGGCCACCTCCTGCTGTGCCACTGGCGCCACCCGATCGAGGGCTGGCCCCTCGACGGGGCCGACGTGCACGCCGCCGTGCACGCGGACGCCCGCTTCGGGCCCCTGCTGCGCCACACGGAGCGCGACTTCCTGCTGGAGGTCTTCGAGCCCGTGGGGCCGCGGACCGCCGGCGCGGGCACGTGCTGACCGGGGTGGAGCGGGTGGTCGTGGTGGTGCCGGTCCGGAACGAGGAGCGGCTGCTCGGCCGGTGCCTGGCCACGGTGCAGCACGCCGCCGCCCGGGCGCGGGCGGCCCGGCCCCCGGTGCAGGTGGACGTCGTCGTGGCCCTGGACCGCTGCACCGACGGCAGCGCCCGGATCGCCGCGGCGGCGGGGGCGGACGCCGTCGCCGGGTCCTGGGGCACCGCGGGGGAGGCCCGGGCCGCCGCGGTGGCCGCCGCG
>NZ_PDDL01000231.1:0-1510 GCF_020833785.1 Kocuria sp. CCUG 69068 | reverse complement strand
GGAGCCGGCGGTCGAGCGCACGGTCTTGGGGCTGTAGACGTCCACGCTGCCGGCGGTGAGCACCACCGCGTCCGCGCCGGCGGCGTCCGCCGCGCGCAGCACGGTGCCGGTGTTGCCGGGGTCCTGGACCCGGGCCAGCACGGCCACGAGCCGCGGCCGGGCGGCGAGCACGGCCCCGAGGTCCGCGTCGAGGGGGCGGCACACGACGACGACGCCCTGCGGGGTCACCGCGTCGCTCATCGCGGCGAGGACCTCCCGCGTCACGAGGCGCACGAACACGGAGCGGTCCTCGGCCACGCGCTCGAGGAGCGCGGCGATGTCCGGGTGGCGGCCCAGGGCGTCCTCGGTGACGTAGACGGCGTCCACGCACGGGGACTCCGGATGCCGGGCGAGGGCCTCGCGGGCGTTCTGCGGGCCCTCGGCGAGGAACAGCCCGCGCTTGGAACGCGCGGAGCGCCCGGCCAGTCCCGCGACGTCCCTGACCCGATCGGCTCGGGGGTTGGACATCGGCTGGGCGGCCAGGCGCTCCGTGAGGTTCACTGCTCCGACTGTGCTCAGGCGGCGGCTTCGCGCGGCGCGGAGGTGTCCTCCGGCAGGGCGTTCTTCGCGATCTCGACCAGACCGGCGAACGCCTGCTGGTCGTTCACGGCCAGCTCGGCGAGCATCCGGCGGTCGACCTCCACCTCGGCGGCCTTGAGGCCCTGGATGAAGCGGTTGTAGGTCAGGCCGTTGGCGCGGGCCGCGGCGTTGATGCGCTGGATCCACAGCCGGCGGAAGTCGCCCTTGCGCTTCCGGCGGTCGTTGTAGCTGTAGACGAACGAGTGGGTGACCTGCTCCTTCGCCTTGCGGTACAGGCGCGAGCGCTGGCCGCGGTAGCCGGAGGCCTGCTCGAGGATTTCCCGGCGCTTCTTGTGGGCGTTGACCGCCCGCTTCACACGTGCCACGTGTGTACTCCTTCACTTCGGTCCCGGCCGCGCGGCCGGGAGGTCAAATCTGTGCGGGGCGGGGAGTCGGACTCCCCGGGGGATGCGGTGGGGACTACTTGCCCAGCATCTTCTTGATGACCTTGGCGTCGCCGGGGGCCACGATCTGGTCGGAGGCCAGGCGGCGGGTCAGCCGCGAGGACTTGTGCTCCAGGTAGTGGCGGCGGTTGGCCTGCTGGCGCTTCACCTTGCCGGTACCGGTGAGCTTGAAGCGCTTCTTCGCCCCGCTGTGGGTCTTCATCTTCGGCATGTGGCCGCTCTCCTTGCGTTTCTTCCGGTGGTGGCCACCGGAGGGCACGGCGACGTCCGCCGCACCTCCACGGTGCCCCTGGGCGCAACCGGGACCGGCTGCGCGCCGCGGGGCGCTGTCAGTTCTGCTCCGCTCGCGCGGAAGGTCGTGCGCCGCTCAGGCCTGGGGCCCGGGCTTGGCGCCCGGCTTGGGACCGGGCCGGGGAGCCTTCGGCGCCGCGGCCGGGGCCGTGGGCGTCGGGGCCTTCGGGGCCGGCGGCTTCGGGGCGGCCTTCGGC
>NZ_PDDL01000230.1:0-1527 GCF_020833785.1 Kocuria sp. CCUG 69068 | reverse complement strand
CACGACGCTGGCGGCGCCGGGACAGTGCCGAGCGCAGGTGCAGGGACAGCGGGTAGCGGCGTCGGACGGTCCGGGGGCGGCGGCTCATGCCGGGCACGCTACGGGCCGGGTGCCCGGGACCCCGCCGTTCCGGGGCCGCCTGGGGAGGGGCGGGCAGCGCCGCCCGGGAGGTGCCTCCCGTGCAGTGCGGACGCCGGGGCGGCGTCCGGGGACCGGCTCAGTCGGAGGACCCGCCCGCGGTCGCGGAGGCGGACGAGGAGGACGCGCCCGCGCCGGCGGTCGCCGGGGTCGCGGTCTTCGCCGGCGCCGCCGGCTCGGCGGTGGAGGACGCGGAGGACGTGGAGGCGCCCGAGTCCGCGCCGCCGGAGCGCGAGTCGTTGCGGTAGAAGCCGGAGCCCTTGAACACCACGCCCACCGTGTTGAACTTCTTGCGCAGGCCCCCGTCGCACTCCGGGCAGACGGTCAGGGCGTCCTCGCTGAACGACTGGCGGATGTCGAACGCGTGGCCGCAGTCCTTGCAGGCGTAGGCGTAGACGGGCATGGGTCCTCCTGGGAAGGGTCGACGAGCGCGCTCGTTGGCACTCGAAGGGGTCGACTGCCGATTCTACCGTGTTCCCCGCGCCGGACCGGGGGGCCCCTCCAGCCGCACGGTTCCGTTCTCCGTGAGGGCCAGCGGCACGGGGGCGTCGAGCTCCTCGACCGGCACGGACCCGGCCGGGAGGACCTCGTCGGCGAAGACGCACACCACGGTGCGCAGCTCCGGGTGCGCCGTGCGCGGCAGCGTGGCGAGGAAGCGGTCGTAGTAGCCACCGCCGAAGCCCAGCCGCGCGCCGCCGGGCGCCACGGCGAGCGCGGGCACCAGCAGCAGACCCACCGCGTGCATCACCTCCGCGCCGTGGCGGGCGCCCACGGGCTCGCGCAGTCCGCCCGCGCCGCCGGACCGCTCGGGGGTGTCCGGCGTCCACCGCGCCCACGAGAGCCGGCGCCCGGGCTCGCACACGGGCACCCAGATCCGGTGGCCGCGGTGGTGAGCCGTGACGAGAGCGGGCTCGAGGGGCGGCTCTGTGGCCAGCGGCAGGTACGCGGCGACGTCGAGGTGCGGGCGGTCGGCCAGCAGCTCGGTCAGGTGCCGGTCGAAGGCCACGGCGGCGTGCTCGCGGGCGGCCCGGGAGCGCCGCGCGCGGGCCGCCACGAGCTGCCGGCGCAACCGGGTCTTGGCCTCGGCGGGACCGCGGGGGTCGGTCATCGTCGTGTCCGCTCCTCGTCCGACGCTCGGCCCGGGCGGCGCCCGGACGCGCCGGCCCTGGCGGGCCGGTGGTGCGAGGCTAGCCGCGCACCACCGCGGCGGGCAAGCGTGCCCGGGCGGGAATCCGCTGGTGGGAGCCCCCGATCCGTTAGCCTGAGCGCATGAGTGGAAACAGCAACCCCCGGACGGTCCGGAAGGCCGTCATTCCTGCCGCCGGGCTCGGCACCCGGTTCCTCCCCGCGACGAAGGCCATGCCCAAGGAGATGCTGCCGGTCGTGGAC